>JANMVV010000254.1:0-9449 GCA_031392925.1 Vicinamibacteria bacterium | reverse complement strand
GAGTTCGTGCCCAACAGCTACGCGCCGTTCCCCGCCCAGTTGCCGGCGCGCGCCGAAGAGGTCTCCGAGGAGGACGCGCCGGTGGAAATCCTCGCGCCGGCGCAACGGTCGTTCACGACCCCGAACCGTATCACCAGGGCCGACTTCGACGGGTGGCTGGAGCAGCGCGGGTCGAAGTTCTTCACTGAATGGGATCCGGCCTACACCGCGATGATCGAGACGCACGACCAGGGGCAGGCGCCGCAGAAGGGCGGCTGGGTCCACGCGATGTACGGCAAGGGCCACTACACCTACTTCGCCTACGCCTTCCACCGCCAGCTTCCCTACGGGGTGCCGGGCGCCTATCGCCTGCTCGCGAACGTCCTCTCGCTTAACCAGGCTCCCGCGGCCGCCGCCGCGAAGCCGAAGTCGTAAGCGCGGTCGCCTACCGCGGCAAGAACGTCCGCTCCCTCACCAGCCCGAGGAGTTCCTGAAAGCCTCCCAGGAACTGGTTGAGGGTGTGGACGCTCGCGCCATACGACGCGAAGGCCGAGGGAGCAAGAGCGCCGTCGTCGTAGGCGAGATTGAAGTCCTTGAAGTTTTTCCGGAGCGCGGACAGGACCTCCGCACGCACCGGCCGATCAAGGGTCTCCTCGACCTCGATGTCCGAAGCCTCGAACTGCTTCCACCACGAATAGGGCATGGTATGAATCACACCGGGACCGATGAGTTGGGACCAGTGAAGATGGTGTCGATAGGCTGCAACCAGAAGCCTTGAACGAAAGCCGCGATGCTTGAAGATCTCGTGTGCGCGCTTGAACACGGCGATCCCCGCCCAGGCGAGATACCCGGGGTCGATGGCGATCTGTTCCTTCGCCATCACCCGCTGCAGGAGATCGTCGAGGCGGCCCACCATCAGGGTCATGTAGGGGTGAAGACGGGTCATGTCGGCGCCGCTCTTCTCCGCGCGGTCGAGACCGCGTTCGAACGCCTCGCCCAACGTCACCGCCTGGGAGACCGTGAAGCTCACGGTGGCGTTCACGTTGATGCCGAACGCCACCAGCTCCTCCGCCGCGCGAGCGCCGGCCGCAGTCGAAGGAACCTTGATGGCGATGTTCGGCGCCAGGGAAGCGAGGGAGCGTCCGTGCTCGATCATGCGCTCGGCGTTCCCATGGAACTTGGGGCTGACCTGCATGGACAGGTAGCCCTGACGGCCGTGAGTCTGCGCGTGCACCGGCGCGAGGATGCCTGCTGCCTGCCGGCCGATCTCCTCGATCAGGAGCCAGGCGATCTCGTCCTCCGTGGCGGTCTCATGCGCGCGGATGATCGCATCGAGGACCGGGTTCCAGGTCTTCGGGTCGGCCTTGACCACCGCGGAAACGATGACCGGGTTCGAGGTGGCGCCGGTGGCGCCGTGATCGACCGCGTCCTTGAGTTCGGAGAGCGAGCAGGAATCGTTCCAGAACTCCGCTCCGCGAAGGATGGTGAGGCGCATGCGGCTTGGTTGTGTCATGGACGAGACCTCCGTCAAGGCGTTTCCGCCGCCCTGCTCAGTGCCGAATCATCTCGGTCAGCCGCCGGCGGGCATCCTGGAGCGGATAGTCGATGCCGAGAATGAGGCCGAGAGTGGGCGCGATGTCCTCCGGCCCGGTGTCTCCCTCATAGGTTCCCGCCTTGATGGTCGGGCCCATGAAGACGAGGGGAACGTGCCGGTCGTATTCGTACGACGTGCCGTGGCCGGTGCCGCCGGGGTAGGACGTGAGGTATGTGTACTCCTTGAGACGCGCGATCACGTGCGGGCTCCGGGGCGCAAAGTACGAGCGCTGGGCCGCGTCGAAGTAGGGATCTTCGGAGAGAGAGGGAATTTCGCCCGCGAACGAGAAGGCGGTGTAGACCTTCGCGACATCGCCGGTGGCCATCAGAGCGTCCCTGAGAGTCTGCTCGACGTCCCGGCGGCGTAGCCCCTGGCGCGTGATCGAATCGAGGTTCAGGTAGAAGTCGGGGGCGAGGTAGGAGGCGACCAGATCCTTCGCCCCGGGAAAGCGCTTGTCGAGCGCCGCCATCCCCGCGGCCTGCAGGGCCTGTGGCGACACCCGCCGGGCCGCGAGGCCCTGCTTCTGGAGCGTCTCGACCAGGGACATGACCGAATGATCCGCGGTGAGGACGACGAGCACGCGGCCCGCGCCGGCCTTCGCGGTGGCGGCCTCGAACAGGCGCTCGAGGACCTGGTCCAGACGCAGCATCTGATCCATCATCTCGTGCGAATCGGGTCCGAAAGCGTGGCCGATCACGTCGGTCGCCGAGAAACCGACCGCGAGCACATCCGGCACTTCGTCTTCGCCCAGTCCGTGCGCGTTCATGGCGGCAAGAGCCACGTCGAGGGTCAGGTCGTCCGCGAACGGCGTGCGACGGAAGCTGTCATAGAACGCGGGAGTGCCCGCGGTGGCCGGGATCGCATGCGGGAAGGTGGTGTCCTTGGTGTCGGCCTCGGTGGGCACGTTGTCCTCGCCCGCGTACTTGCGATAGAGGTTTTCGTCTTTGAGCAGCCGGGTCCAGGTCTTGCCCGCGTAGGAATCCGGCACGCGGCGGTTGTTGATCGCGTCGAGCCAGAGAGGCGCCTTCTTCATGTAGTAGGTGCTCGTGATGAATCGGCCCACCGACTGCTCGTACCAGTAGGCGGCGTCGCCTCGTGGTCCGGCCATGAGAATGGCCGCCCGGTCCTTCAGGGAAACCCCCACCACCTTCGCGTCCGGCCACGCCTTCTTCAGCATGTCACCCAGGGTGAAGCCAACGAAGTTCGCAGGCGATGCGCCCCGTCCTTCCCCGCCCACCGCTCTGACCGTAGGATCGTCGACCACGTTCACCGGCTGGCCGAGGGCGCTGTCGAACCAGGTATTGGCGACGATCCCGGACTGCCAGGCGTTCCGGCCCGAAAGGATCACCGAGTGGCCGGGGCCGGTCTCGCAGTTGGCATGCCGGTAGCGCGCGTTCGAAAAGACGGCGCCGCGCTCAATCAGGGTCTTCAGTCCGCCCGTGAACAACGGCTTGAAGCGAACGAGGTAGTCGTACCGCATCTGATCGACCGAAACCACGACGAGGAGGCGCGGGCCGGGAGCAGGTGCCGCCGCCGGCCGTTCGGTCTGTCCGCTTCCCGAGCCTGAAAGCGCCAGGATCAGGACCGGAACAAGAAGCGCATTTTTCATGAGGCGAGGCTAATCCTTCCGTACTGAAGACGATGACCGCCCCTCAAAAACGAACGACGCGCCGCCCCACCAAAGAGGCGACGCGCCGTTCACGGCGGAGCTGACTAGAACGTCAGCCGCAGGGAAACCTGCATCAGCCGCGGATCGCCGCCGAGGCTCGTGATCGTGCCCACGTTCGCGGTGTCGGTGAGGTTGCGGCTGGGCAGGCCGAAGTTCACCGTGTTGAAGGCGTTGAAGACATCCCAGCGAAGGATGGCGCCGACGCGCTTGCCGAGGCCCAACCGGCGCTGGAGGGTGAAGTCGAAGCTCTTGTAGCTCGGACCGCGAAGCTGGTTGCGCTGTTCGTTGCCGAAGTTCCCCGACACCACCGCCTGGAACGCACTGGGGTTGAACCACTTCACCACCGCCGCGCAGTCGGTCTCGGAGTTGCAGCTCCGATCGACTCCGGTCTCCGGATCGCCGATCTGATTGGGCAGGCCGGTCATGTTGGTGCCCACGTTGTTGCCGGACTGGTTGACGGTGTAGGGCCGGCCGCTGCGGAACGTGAAGATGCCGGAGAGCGTCCAGTCGCCGAGGAGGGTGGCGCCAAACCCGTCCGTCGCCCACTTCTTGCCCTTCCCGAACGGCAGCTCGATCACGTAGTTGACGGCTACGCGATGGCGGACATCGTAGTCGCTATAGCCATACCAACCCGAGAAGTCACGGGCATTCTGCGGGAAGGCGTTCGAGCCCTGGGTGGAGAGCTGCTCCGAGGCGTTGTCCTTCGATTGGCCGAGAGTGTAGGCGACGCCGAAGCCATAGCCCTTGGAGAAGCGGCGCTCGATGCCGAAATCGACTCCCTTGTAGTCGGACTTGGCGTCTTGGGCGCGCCACTCGACGAATCCGAAGTTCGGATAGGGAAGGGCGCCGAGCGCGTTGTTCCCGGCCGCGTTGGGGAGGGGCTGGTTCGCGTTCACCAGCGAGGCGAGGTTCGTGCCCTTGGTCCAGATGAAGTCGGTGGTCAGCAACACACCCTTCATCAGCTCACGCTGGATGCCGAAGCTCGCCTGATTGATGGTGGTCTTCGGAGCGTTGGTCGCGACCGCGCGGATGCGCTTGCTCTTGAGCTGGCCGGCGGTCGGATCCAGATTGGGCGCGGTGAGGAACTGGGAAACCGGAAGACCATTCTTCAGGAAGAACACGGGCGAACCCGAGGTCTGGGTGATCGAGGTGTTGTTGAGGCCCGGGAGGTTCAGGGCCAGCTGGTCTTCGGACCCGACGCGGTCGAACAGGTTGTAGAAGATGCCCCAGCCGCCACGGAGAACCGTCTTCTCGTTGAGGGAGTAGACGATGCCGATGCGGGGCGCGAAGTTGTTCTTGTCCGGGTTTACGAGACCCCGCTGCCGAAGCGAGCCGTCACTGGCGAAGACCAGACTTCCGCCGCCCGCAGGGTTGAAGTTCGTCTGCGCGTTGTTCGCCTCGAGGGCCGGGGTGATGAAGTCGTAGCGGAGGCCGAGGTTCACGGACAGCTTGGAGTTCACCTTCCAGTCGTCCTGCACGTAGAACATCGACGCCCAGTGACGCTGCTCGACCACCCAGACGTTTGAGAGCTGGAAGTCGGAGACGTAGCCGAGGAGGTAGTCGCCCATCGCGCTGCCCGTGAAGCTGTTGCGGAAGCGGAGCGCGCCGCGGCCGGCGGGGACATCGTAGTACTGGTTCTTCATGGGAGCGATGATGTCCGCGCCGAACTTCATCGAGTGATTGCCCTTGAGCCAGGAGAGGCTCTCGACGAACTCCATCTGGTTCGTGTGCTGGAACTTCGGCAGGAAGTCCGGCGAACCAAGACGGCCGAGGCCGGGGCCGCCGAAGAAGCCGTCAATGGTGATGCCGGCGAAGCCGCCGGCCACGACCGGGTTCGTGATCGAGTTCGGGATGGTCGCGTTCGCAGGGGGGGCGACGCCGAAGGCCTGATGGAGGGCATCCGAGTCGGACTTCGACCAGGAGAAGCGGAACTCATTCACCATGCTCGGCGAGAGGATGTGGGTCCAGCCGAGGACCGCGGCGTTGGTCTTGATCTTCTGGTTGCCGAAGCCGGAAGTGCCGGTGCCATCGATGACCCCGCCGAAAGCACCCGGAATCTGCCGGTCGCGGTTGGAGTACATGTAGCGGCCGAAGAAGCTGTCGTTCGAGCCCTTCTTGTAGTCGAGGCGCCCCATGATCCGATCGGCGTTGTCGATGAGATCGGCCTGGCGGAAGAAGTTGTTGGCCCCGGGCTGGTTGGGAAGGGGAACGAGGGCCATGATGTTGACCGCGATGGGATCCATGCGGTTCGCGGGGATGACGCCGCCGGGGAAGGCCACGCCGGTGAGCGGGTCGCGCACGCCGGGCAGGATGCCGTTGCGCTGATCGGCGGTGGGAACCACGGTGAGGCGGGTGACGCCGCGGGTGATCCTCGTGCGTTCGTAGTCGACGAAGAAGAAGGCCTTGTCCTTGACCAGCGGACCGCCGAGGTTGCCCCCGAACTGTTGCTGAGCGTTCGCGGGCTTGATCGCGGCGGTGTTGGTGAGGGCGGCCGCGCGCTTCGAGAAGAAGTCGATGGTGTCCATCCCCTCGTTGCGGTAGAAGTCATACAGCGTTCCGTGGATCGTGTTGGTGCCGGACTTGGTGGAAACACTCACCGCGGCGCCCGGAGAGCGACCGTACTCGGCCGAGTAGGGGCTGGTGACGATCTTGAACTCCTGGATCGCGTCCACCGACGGACGAGAGACCTGCGAGGTCAGCTCCTGGACGTTCTCCGATATGGAGTTGTTGTCGACGCCGTCCAAGAGGAAGTTGTTCTGGAGGGAGCGCGCGCCGTGGACGTTCACGCCGCCGGTGCGGCCGAACGAGGTGCCGCCGCCCTGCTCGGTGTAGCGATCGCCCTGGACGCCGGGAACGAGGGCGAGGAGATCGTCCCAGTTCCTGATGGCGAGCGGGAGCTTGCCGATCGCGTTGTTGTCGATGACCGCGCCCAGGGTCGCGTCTTCGGTGTTGAGGAGACGCCTCGCACCCTCGACCGTAACCGACTCCGTGAGGGAGCCGATGCCCAGGGTGATGTCGATGCGACCGCGCTGGCCGATTTCGAGAATCACGGACTGGACCGCCTTCTGAAGGCCGGCGGCCTCGGCCTCGACCAGGTACTGGCCGGACTGGAGGTTCACGACCAGGAACGTGCCGGAGCTCGAGGTGGTGGCCTTCGATGCCACGTTGGTGGCGACATTCGTGACCGTGACCGAGGCGCCGGTGAGGACGCCTCCGGCCGTGTCCTTTACCGTGCCGGATAGGGTGGCGCGGTCGACCTGGGCCTGGACTGCGGGGACGATGCACAGCATCGCCATCACCGCAATAAGAACTCGCTTCATCGATTTCTCTCCTAAGGGTTATCGGGGCCGATCATGACCACTCACCGCGACATTCACGCGGCGGTCCGGTGACGAACTCCGGGCAACATACCCTCGTTTCTTCCCGGCTGTCAACCGCCCGCGAGCCAGAAGCGACGCCCCTTGGAACGTTCCAGATGTTTGAACGCTTCAGGTCAGGCGGCGGCCGCTATCCCGGTCGAAGAAGAGGGCCTTCCCGGGCGCCACGAAAAAGAACACCGGGCTCTCCGGGCGGAGGGCGAAATCGGCGGAGGCACGGGCGACCACCCTCGCCCCCTCGCTCATCAGGGTCACAATCGTCTCGTTCCCCATGGGCTCGGAGAGCAGCACTCTCCCCTCCACCCGGCCGGAGGCGGCCTGCGCGAAAACCTCCACGTCCTCGGGGCGGACGCCGATATCGACTTCCGCGGGCCGGGTCTGCGGGCCGGGGGCGAAGGCCACGCCCGCCGCGGCCAGGCTGCCGTCCGCGCGGATGGTCGCGGGCCAGATGTTGATCGGCGGGCTCCCAAGGAAAGTGGCCACGAACCGGCTGGCCGGACGCCGATAGAGATCGAGCGGCGGGCCCACTTGCTCGATGACACCGTCGCGCAGGAGAGCGATGCGGTCTCCGAGCGTCATCGCCTCGCTCTGATCGTGAGTGACGTACAGAGTGGTGGTGCGGAGTTCCTGTTGAAGACGCCGAAGCTCGGTCCGGGTCTGCAGGCGGAGCTGGGCATCGAGATTGGACAGTGGCTCGTCCATCAGATAGACGGCCGGATTCCGGACCAGGGCCCGGGCCAGAGCCACCCGCTGCTGCTGTCCGCCGGAAAGCTGGCTCGGCTTTCGGTCCACCAGAGGCGTGAGCTCCATGCGCGCCAGCGCCGCGCGCACGCGGCGGTCGAGTTCGTCCGGTGCTATTCGCCGGGCCCGCAGGGGGAAGGCCACGTTCTCGAAGACGGAAAGGTGCGGATAGAGCGCGTAGTTCTGGAAGACCATGGCCACGTCTCGATCGGCGGGCCTGACCTCGACCACGTCCCGGTCCCCGATGAGGATCCGGCCGGTGTCCGCATCCTCGAGGCCGGCGAGGAGCCTCAAAAGCGTGGTCTTCCCGCAGCCGGAGGGGCCGAGGAGAACCAGGCACTCGCCGGGCTCGATATCGAGATCAATCTCCCGCAGCGCGCGGTGGGCGCCGAACTGCTTACCGACTTTCTCGAAGCGAACTCTCATGATCCTCTTTGACTCGCCGGGCGCGACTCTATACTCCCCGCCATTCGAAAATGATCAGAGCATGGTTTCGCGTCGCGTTCCTGAGCATTGTCCCGTCCCTTGTCGCCGCGGCCGGCCCTTCCGCGAGCACACTCCTACGCGATGAACCCTTCGAGCTCGCGGGCAGCGCCGAAGTCATCGCGACCGTCACCGCCTCGTGCGGCGGCTGCGACTGGAGCCTTAAGGGACATGAGGCCGCGGTGCTTCGACTCCAAGTGGACGGACGCTATTCGCAACACCTGTTCCTGACCCGCGGTGCTTCGCCCGCCGAATATCGGATCCTGCTCGGACCGCTTCTTGCGGGCCCACACCATCTGACCTTCGCGCACGACACCGGGCGCTGGTCGAAGGCCCCGCACACCGCCACCGTCTCGCGGGTGGAGTTCGCTCCGGTCGACGCATCGAGCCCGGAGCATGGCGTCACCGAACTCGCGCCGATTCTCTACATCCGCCCGAACACGGTGGGAAAGTTCACCGACGTTCCCCTGGTCATGTGGTACGAGACCGACAAGACTGAGCGCGGCCGCCGCATCCGCTACTCCGTGATCTTCACCAATGAGGATGGCGGCACTCCCGCCAGCCGACTCCTGGCGACCTGGGGCCGGCTCACCGACATCGAGTACGTGTACGGCATCGAATTCGACAGCACCGGCAACGTGCTCGAAGAGACTTTCCAGGGCAAGGACCACGAGATCGTGCCCTTCAAGGGACGACGCGAGGGGCGCCATCCTCTTCTTTATGTGGTGACCGACAACAACATGGTGAAGGACGCAGGCGCCACCGAACAACGCTTCGCCCCCGCCCCGCAGGCCTTCGACCTCACCGACGTGTCGCGAGAGAAGGTCATGGACGCGAATCCGTGGACCTACGCGGTCACCGCCCAGGAAGCGCGCCGCGAGGGGCGCGTGGTGAAGTCCCCTCCTCGGGGCTCCAAGCAAATCGTGGATCCGCGTCGATATGCGGTCGTGGAGCTGTGCACGGCCTCGGACGACACCACGTTCGCGACCTTCACCTTCGCGGTCGGCGTGAACGACGGCCGGGGACCCACGCGCTTCTACGACTCCACCGGCGGCGTCCCCGAGTTCCGGATCTCACGCTCTCCCGACAATTTCCCCAACAGCTGCTTCCGCGGCGCGGTGGCCCTGCCCGGGGGGGTGAAGGGCGAAGAAGTGACGGCCTTGCAGGTCACCGCCCATGCGCGTGTCCCGAAGAAGGGCGCGGCTCCCTCTCAAAGCCTCAAAGGCCCCGCCCATCTGCGCCGGGTCAACGAACTGTTCGTGATGAGCGCCGCGGATCTACCCGAACCGAGCCTGTTCTCGTGGACCGGGGAGACGACCCTGACTCTTGACGGAGCGCCGGTGACCCTGGAGATCAATCCGCAGGGTCGACGATGAAATGAGGACATCATGCTGAACGGCACGGCGCGGGAAGCGCTCGCGGAATTTCTCGGGACTTTCGTCCTCATCGTCTTCGGTTCGGCGGCGGTGGCCCAGGTGGTGCTCTCGGGCAACGCGAACGGCACCTACATCTCCATCAACATCGCGTGGGGCCTGGCCGTGACCATGGGGATCTACGTCTCCGCGGGAGTCTCCGGCGCTCACCTGAACCCGGCGGTGACCCTGGC
>JANMVV010000229.1:0-3952 GCA_031392925.1 Vicinamibacteria bacterium | reverse complement strand
GCGCCAAAGCCTCCCCAGCGCCAGCGAGCGCCTCCCAAGGATCTGCGCCGCATCTGAATGCCGATAGGGAATCACGTCCAGCAGGAAGTCTGCGCCGCCTTAATCACGAGCGCCAGTACAGGGCCTGACAGGGTTCTCCATCTAACGACATAACCAAGAAAGAGGGAGAACGAAATGTCCAGGAGCTTGAGACGGGTCGGAATTGATTGGGGGAGCGAATCCCACCAGGTTTGCCGGATAGACGGTGAGGAAGAACCGAAGCAACTGAGCTTCCCGCACACGGGCGAGGGCTTAAGGGCCCTGGTTGATTTCGTGGTCGAGGGAGGGATGGATCCCGAGCAGATTGTCATTGCCATCGAGGTGAACCACGGTGCGGTAGTCGAGGCGTTGCTGATCATGGGGTTGCGGGTCTACTCGATCAATCCCAAATTGCTGGATCGACTGCGCGATCGCTTTTCCCTGGCGGGAGCCAAGGATGATCGGCGTGACGCTTTCGTTCTAGCCTCGTGCGTGGAGTCAGACGCGCAGGCGTTTCGGAAGATCGAGCCAGGTAACGAAGAGAACACTCGGTTGAGAGCGGTGACTCGGCTCCGTGAGGAGTTGAAATCCGAACTTAGAGCGAACACGAATCGACTCTGGAACGAACTGAGGGAGTTTCGACCGGAACTTCTGACTCTGTGTTCGGGGGCCGACGAACCGTGGTTGTGGGCCCTGATCGAAAAGGCTCCATCCCCGTCCAAAGGAGCCAAGCTCACGCGAGCCGGTATCGGCGCGGTCTTGAAGCGGCATCGCATCCGTCGTCTTACCAGCGAAGAGGTGCGGGTTGTCTTACGCCGGGACGTTCTTTCTCTGCGCCCGGTCTACGTCGAATCTCACGTGGCGCGCGCCCTCGTCCTGATCGCGAGATTGAAACTTGCGCAGGCCCAGATCGTCAAGGTCGAGAAGGAGATCCAGACCGCAGTGGCAGAGAGAGTGAAGTCTGAGGAAAAAACCGAGCGCCGCGACCTGACGATCCTTCTTTCCTTGCCGGGATTCGGATCCTTGACGGTGGCCACGGCGCTCGGAGAAAGCGGAGATGCTTTCGAGCGTCGAGATTACAACGCCTTGCGAAGCATCTGTGGCGCCGCCCCGGTCACCAAGCAAAGCGGCGGAACGAGATACGTCGTCATGCGCCAAGTTTGTCAGCCGCGTCTGCGGGTTGCGCTGCATCTGGCGGCCTTTCGGGCGAGCCGCGTTGATCCCAAGTTCGAGGATTTGTATCGCCGCGCCCGAGCGCGCGGACAATCCGTCGGTCGCGCTCTCAGAAACATCGTCGATCGCCTGTTGTTCCTGGCCGTCCAGTTGCTCCGGAAGAACCAGCTCTACGACATCCAGCTCCGTCAGCTGGCTCCCGAAATGGCCACGACTTCGTGAAGGCGAGGGTCTCTTAGGTCGAAGGCCAAACGTGCGGAAGGCTCGGCCTGTGGGAAACCGGGGCCGTTTCCGGTTTCCCATAGGCGGAGGAGCCTTTCCCGCAAGCTACAAACAGGGCGTTGACTTGGAGTCGCGGGCGAGAGTGTCGTCGCGTTTGTGGGGTTCTGCTGCAACCATCAGCCATCGCCGGTGAGGTTCGGGCGGTCAAGATTTCCCTTGACTCGTTGCAGGAAGTCCTCGGGGGGCGAGGCGTGGCCCAGGCCAGGCTGCGCGCTCCGCGGCGCCGCGAGCCCATCTCAGCGCCCGGCCCCGCGGGCCACCGCTACCAAGCTGGCGAGATTGCTTCGGCCCGCTACGGAACGGACGGGCTCGCAATGACGGCGGTGGGTTTCTCCCCATCGTCACGTCCGGAGGACCTGGCTGGCTCGCAATGACGCGGCGACCACCGGCTGCTCCTGGGGCGCGAAGCCCGGCCTGGGGCCGCAAGCAATCTCACGTCGAGAGGAATCGCCCCACAAGGGCCGTTTCCGTCCGGGCCGGGCTAACCCCCGATTCCGGGGGCAACCATCAGGCCTCGATCAGACGACCCGAGGCGTACTTGTGAAGAAGACTCGCGATGAGCGTCTGATAAGGCAGTCCCTCGGCGAGAGCTCGCTTCTGAATCGCCTCGAGATCCTTGCTCGAGAGACGGATGTTCAGCCGCCGATCCTTTCGGAAGGTCGCCGTGGCATGGCGAGCGTAGCGCTCGCGCAGCCGCTTGCCTCCCGGCGCCGATCGCCACTCCCCGCGTTCGACAGACTCGATCAGGTCTTTCTCAGCTGCATCAAGCTTCATAATCTTCTGGCTCCATCCCTAGATATTGCTTCGTCGCCTTGCGGCTGGGAATGACCGTCTTCAGGAAGACCATTCGCTCGTCCTCGACGAAGGGCACCAGATAGACGTAGTCGTCGCGACGGACGACGAAAATACGCTGCCCGCCGTAGCGAGCCTTGTTCGGATGTTCGAGCACATCCAGGAGGTCGCCCCGCTCGATGTGGAACACGATGTCTTCAAAACCGATTCCGCGCTCAGCCTTCACCTTCTCGTTCTTCGAGTCATCCCAGGCGAAGTACTTCACTGGAAAAGTGTACCAGATCGTGTGTGCCTATTAGGCACACATTCCGGCGTCGCTACTCGCGACCCATAGGCGGATCTCTGACGCGGCGTCTCCCGTCCGCACGCTGCATGCCGGGGGGAGAGAGTGGGTCGCCTCGTGGCCAAGCCAAAGGAGGAACCCCTTGTCCCGTTGGTGGCGGTCTTCTATCGTCCCCGCGGCTCCCCTTGAACCTGAATCACTCCGAGGCCTTGCGCCGGCTTTCCCCCGATACACGCGCGGTGGCTCGCGCGATGGCGCTGCACTGGTCCTTTCGGGTGGCCACCGCTACCGCCGAACTGCTGAGGCAACTGGGGAGAACGCCCGCGAACGGCAAGATGTTCAGCAAGGATGGGGTGAAGGCCGCACAGCGGGAGCTGCGGCGCGCGGGACTTTTGGTTGAGCGAGGCACGGACTCGGGCTATTCACGGCTCCAAGACGACGCGCGCGCGGCGCTTTATCGCGAGCTGCTCGACGACACGCCCGCCGACGAGTTGCTTCGCGCCATGCTTCGTGCGGAGTCCACCCAGCCCGGCGCCAGGGCTTACGGGTTTGGACTATGGGATCCGTCCGCGACCGTGGCCATCGTCCGACTGGAGCTACTCTGTGGCGCCAACCCGGCGAGGATCGAGGAGTTGCAGGCTCGGGCTTCGGCCGCTCATGACTGGGCCTCCGTGCTGAGTGCGGCCGTGTTCGAGGCGTTCGATGGCGCATTGTTCGAGCGTATCAACCCGACCTGGCGCTCTCGCCTGGCCGCTTACGGTCTTGCGGAACTGTGCGCGTCATGGAACGCCGACCTCCTTCCCCTCCGGGACTGGGCGCTGCGCAAGTGGGAGACGGAACCGGGCGCCCTGAGCGAAGCCCTTCGCCTCCAGATCGCCGAGATGCTGCTGCTTCAGGGCGAGGGTGCGCGGAGCCTCGCCCTGCTCGCGGGGATTGACAGCGGCGCAGCGGACGCGTTGCGCGCGGCGGGCCTGGTGCAGCAGGGACGCTTCGTCGAGGCGCAGTCGGGATTCGAGGCGGGTTTCAAGAAGCTCCACAGCCAGCTCGGCACACGCAAGAACCTGATGCCCGGTCGAGTCGCCTGGCTGTATCCGCTTGCCTTGCTGGGACAGCAGACGCCAAAGGCTTTGGAGCTCGCGAGGAAGTTCTGCGTGGGCGAGTCGGGCCGGCGCGATCCGGCCCCCTACGATGACTGGGGCGCATGGGCGCATGTGGTCGCGGTGCGCCTGGGCGACCGTTCGCTCGACCCCGAGGCCCTGCGGCTCCGGTCGCGGCCCGGCTACGCCTGCGGCTGGAGCGTCTTGTGGCGCTGCCTGGTGCGGGCGTGGCTGGGCGCTTAAACCGTGGGAGGTGAAGGACAGGGCGAAGACGCGCGCGCGCGAGCGCTCGCCCTGTTGCGGGAGC
>JANMVV010000215.1:0-2352 GCA_031392925.1 Vicinamibacteria bacterium | reverse complement strand
TGAAAGGAGCTGTGTGCGAGGCCGACTTCGAGTTCCACAACGCCGCTTTGCGTGGTCAGCGCGGGTGTCGCGAAGGTTGGCCGGTTGGGATTCACCTGAATGGGCGGTTCATCGGCGAAAAGCGACGGCGCGATGACGAGGCCAAACATGCCCGCAGCCAGAACCGTGAATCGCCGCGTTGCCTCGTCTCTCGTGGTCACGCCGGATACTACCGTCCCGAAGTCGTCCCCGTCGCGGCGCTTCAGGGCTGCTGGACACGAGGCGGCCGCACCAGCGGGGTCAGCAGGAAGCCCCCGGCCAGGAGCGCGGCCAGGACGCCCGCCCCCGCCTCCTGGAGGATGGCCGGCATGATAGCGCCAGGGCCATCCCGCTTGACTCCCGGCCGCGAGACGCCTAGAAGCTCAACCCATGAACAAGAAACTCCTCGTGTATCTGCTGGCTCTTTGCGCCTCGAGTGTGAACGCACAGACCACGGTGATCAAAGCCGGGCGACTGATCGATCCGGAAACGGGCCGCGCCGCCACGAACCAGATGATCGTGGTCCAAGGCGACAAGATCACCGCGGTGGGCGCCGATCTCGCGGTTCCAAAGGACGCCACCGTCATCGATCTCTCCGGTCAGACCGTCCTGCCCGGCCTCGTCGACGCGCACACCCACCTGGGGCTCACTTACAAGGACATCCCGGAAAACAATTACTACTACCTGACCTACGTGATGGAATCGACGCCGCTCCGCGCGATCGAGGTCGCGTCGAACGGGATTCAACTGCTGAACTCCGGCTTCACGGTCGTGCGCGATCTGGGTAACAACGCCCTCTACACCGACACCGCGCACCGCACGGCCATCGAACAGGGCTGGATCCCGGGCCCCACCATCATCAACTCGGGACTCATCATCGGCGGCATGGGCGGCCAGTTCTGGCCCACCCCGGAAATGGCCAAGCAGCACAACATCGTCTATCCCGAGTACATGGAGGCCGACACGCACGACGAGATCGTGAAGGCGGTGCGCGAGAACATGCTCTTCGGATCGAAGATCATCAAGATCTGCGTGGACTGCAAGCCGTGGGGTTACACCGTGGACGAAATGAAGTTGTTCATCAGCGAGGCGGCCAAGGGCGGACTCAAGGTCGCGGGCCACGTGCAGACGCCCGAGGGCGCCACCCGGGCCATCGAGGCCGGCCTGTGGTCGATCGAGCACGGCATGGCGCTTTCCGAGGAACACCACAAGAAGATGGCGCAGAAAGGCATCTATCTCGCGTCCACCGATACTCCCTTCACCTCGTACTCGGGCTCGAAGGAAGCCTTCGACGGGATTGTGACCAAGCTCAAGAGCGCCTGGAAGAACGGAGTGAAGATCACGTTCTCGACCGACATGGACTACTGGAAGACCGGCAACGACATGAACCGGGGAGAGCTGACCATCAACTTTCTCCTCACCTGGAAGGCGGCGGGCATTCCCAACGCCGACATCCTGAAGGCGATGACCATGACCGGTTACGAGTGCGCCCAGGTCGAGAAAGAGCGCGGGCCGATCAAGCCCGGGATGTTCGCGGATCTAATCGCGGTGAAAGGCAACCCGCTCGATGACATCGACGCGCTGCGCGATGTCCGCTTTGTGATGAAGAACGGCATGGTCTTCAAGCGGGACGGGGTTATGACCCCTGAGAAATTCTTCCACGCAGGGCCGGTGAACGGCTGGCGTCGCCGCTGATCGACCGACTCGGCTCCCAGCCTTCCTCCGCCCGGGTTCCCTCCGCCCGGCGGAGACTATCGGGGCGCGCTGCGTTAAGGAGGGTGAGCGGGATCTCGAGCAGACGGAAGAGCACCAACACGAGGACCTCGAGCACGATGACGTAACCGGGCCAAGGTCCGAACCAGTCGAAGGGGGTGGGGCCGTTGGGCTTGTGGCTCAGGTACATGAAGTTCGTGCCGAGCGCGAAGTTCAGCGCGCTGTCCAGCAAGGCGAAGGCGTTGATGGCCAGAAGGGCCCGGAACCAGGAGCCCGTGCGCGGCACGATGCCGAGACCGACCACGAGCACCAGCGGCGTGATCACGGTCAGGCCATGCTCCAGGAAGTAGACGACGAAGCGGAAATCCGGAAAGGTCAGGCTCAACTCCGGCGTGATCAGGGCGGGCAGCGTGCCCGAGAGCGCGAAGAACCAGGCCGGCCCGACCGCCCCGAGGTCGCAGGTGAGCAGGGCGTAGATGCCGAAAGCCGCGGCCAGGTCGCACATCTCGAGCGGAAGCATCTGCAGCTCGTACCAGCCCTGCCAGAGCGCGACCGTGTATTCGGTGAGGTGGCACGCGACGAGCGCAAGGGCGAGGCCGAAGCGGAGACGTTGGCGGGAGT
>JANMVV010000189.1:0-8619 GCA_031392925.1 Vicinamibacteria bacterium | reverse complement strand
ATGAGCTGGCACTTCAGGGTCTGGCCCTTTTCCGCGAACACCGCGAGGGCCTCGGCCTTGGGCAGGAGCTTCTTCTCGATGGGCCGGTTCTGCTTGACGATGTGCGCCATCTTCTTCTCGATGGCGACGAGATCCTCGGGCGTGAAGGGCTGCTTGGTCAGGAAGTCGTAGAAGAAACCGTCGTCGGTGGGCGGACCGATGCCGCACTGGGTGTCGGGGAAGAGCTCCGTCACCGCGGCGGCGAGCAGATGCGCGGACGAGTGCCGGTAAATCTCGATAGGCGAGTCAGCAGGCTTGCTCTCGCCGGAAGGACCAGTCGTGTCCATCATTGAGTCTGGGGGGCCGCAGAGAACGAACGACCAGCCATGCTTTGCCCCCCATCCCCCAAGGGGAGGCTGACGCGCGGCCCCCACGCTGCGGCCGGAGTGACAAGCGAGCGCAGCGACCCTGCTCTGGAGGGGGTCCACGAAGCGGAGCCCCTCTGGAATCCGGCCTTCGCTGATTGCATCACGAAGCTCGACATCAGCGTGGGCTGAATGGACGGATCATCAAATCGCGTTCGGTCCTTATAGTTCCTTGGGGAGTCTGCTTGGAAACGTCCTGCGGCCTGGTAGGCACGGATGGAATTGAACCATCGACCCCTTCCGTGTCAAGGAAGTGCTCTACCACTGAGCCACGTGCCTATGCTCCAAGATGCGGAGGCGTTCCTAGGACTGCGGAGCGTATCGAAGCGCGGCGGCAGGTGTCAACTTTGAGGCGAGGGGCCGCAAGGGGAGAACGGAGTTCCCGCTCAGGATGCACGGTTTTCGGCAAGCGTACAATTTTGCGGGCTGAGCCTGGTGTTCGTTCGACTTCTGCGGTCCGCCAAGTCAACGATAGACTCCATTTGATGCTTGCGACGGATCGTGCCGCGCGGACCATTTCTTTCGATGCCCTGAAACAGCCGCTCTCGCCGCTCTTCCGCGACTACTTTGCGGCGCGCGGCAAGGCCTCGGAGTTCTATCCCCTTGGCTTCTCCCGCGAGGACATGGCGAAGGCGGCGGCTTCGACCGCGGCCTTCGCGCATCCGCGCGCCGAGGTCGCCGAGGCTCTTGCCCGCGAACAGCCCGAAGGCAGCGAGGCCCGCAGGAACGCGGAGGCGCTCAGGGATCCGAAGACCCTCGCCGTGGTCACCGGTCAGCAGGCCGTCCTCTTCGGCGGTCCGCTCTACGTCCTCTACAAGGCGCTCGCGGCCATGGAACTGGCGCGACACATGAGCGAGACGCTGAAGACGAAGGTCGTTCCCGTGTTCTGGGTGGCTTCCGACGATCACGACTTCGCGGAGATCCGCGCCACCACCCTGATGGATGGAAACTCCGAGCTCAAGACCCTGCGCTACGAGCCGGCGGTGGAACCGAATCTCCAGCCCGCGTCCACCATCATCCTCGACGAGACCATCGACCCGCTCGGCAAGTCGGTGCGGGACCTCCTTCCGCCCTCGCCCTGGCGCGACGAGGTCTGCGACGCGATGGTCGAGGCCTACCGCCCCGGCGACTCGATCAGCGGCGCTTTCTCGAAACTCCTCCAGCATTTTCTGCCCGGTCTGGTGATCATGGATCCGGCGGTGCCGGCGCTCAAGGCCCTGATGCGTCCCGTGATCGATCGCGAGATCGCCGAGTTGTCTCCCACCTCGCGGCTCGCCGCGGGCATCGGCCTCAAGCTCCTGGCCGCGGGCTATCACCAGCAGGTGCCGGTGCGGGCGAGCGGCTTCTTGAACCTTTTCCTCGTGACGAACGGGAAGCGCCGCGCTCTGGGTGTGAGTGACAAGGGGATCGAGGTGCGCGGCGGCAACGAGGTGATGTCGAAGGAAGAACTCCTGCATCGGATCGCGGGATCCCCCGAAGACGCCAGCCCGGGCGTCATGCTGCGCCCCCTGGCCCAGGACTATCTGCTGCCCACCATCGCCTACATCGGCGGTCCCGCCGAGGTCGCCTATCACGCGCAGATCGGCCCCTCGTACGCGCATTTCGGGGTGCCGCGTCCGGTGATCTTTCCCCGCCCCTCGTTCTCGCTCGTCGATGCCGCCACCGCGCGCGCCATGGAGGCGGAAGGTCTGTCGTTCGAAGCGCTCCAGACCGACACTGAGACTCTGCTCGCGCGCGCCGCCCGCGAGGCCAACCCCGAGGTCGAGCGTTCGTTCGCCGAGTCGCGCGCCTCGGTCGAAGCGGCGTTCGGTAGCGTGGAGGCGACCCTCGCGAAACTCGACCCCACCCTCCGGGGGGCCGCGCAATCGGCTCTCGGTCGCGCCCTTCATCAGATGGAAGGCCTTCAGGAGAAGGCCCTTCGCACCATGAAGCGCCAGGACGCGACCCGGGCCGAGCGCATGCGCCGCACGCGCGATTTCATTTTCCCGGGAGGCGCCTTGCAGGAACGCGGGGTCTCCTGGATTTCGCTCCTCGCCAAGTACGGTCCGCCCATTGTCGACGACATCCGCCGACACATGGATCCGTGGGCGAAGGGGCATCAGGTGCTGCCGATATGAAGATCGGGATGGTCGCTCCGCCTCCGGGCACCGCTTCGATGGTGGTGGCCGCCTCCTTGTCGCGCAATCTCGCTCGCCGGGGTCACGAGGTCCACTTCATCGGGAATCGCGCGGGCGTGCCCTATCTCGCCGAGGAGGGCGTGAGCGAGCACGTGATCGACGCGTCCACGGGTGCCGTGACCGATCCGCCCATGCACGACCTGGCTCTTGCCGCGAAGATCGCTTCGGTCGCGGAGGAGGCGAAGCTCGACCTCATCCACGTTCACGCCGCCCTTCCCCACGCCATCGCCGCCGCTCTCGCGTGCCGGATCGTGGCGGGGAAAGCCCCGAAACTCGTGACCACCCTGCACGGCGTCGAACTCACGCTCATCGAATCCGACCTGTGCCTGCTCGGCCTCGCCCGGCACGGCCTCGACAGCTCCAACGCCGTGACCTGCGTTTCCGCTTCGTTGAAGCGCGTGGTGATCGAGGAGCTGGGTCCGAGGACGATTCACGTCATTCCGGACTTCCTCGATCCTATGCCGCGCACGTACAAGGCCGGCCTTTCGGATCGGCCGGCCATCCTGCACATCTCGAACTTCCGCCCCGGGAAGCGCATCGACCTGGTGATGGAAACCTATCGCCGGGTGTTCCGCGAGGTCCCGTGCGACCTCCTGCTCGTTGGCGATGGGCCCGAGCGGGCGATGGCGCGCGAGATCGCGCGCGCCGCCGGACTGTCGTCTTCAGTGAAGTTCCTTTCCGGGGTAGAGAACTACGAGGCGCTCCCCGAGGCCGACGTGTTCCTGCTGCCCTCGGAGAACGAGACGTTCGGTTTCGCGGCCCTCGCCGCCATGGCCGCGGGGATTCCGGTGGTGGGGTCGGATGCGGGAGGCCTGCCCGAGGTCGTCAAGCACGCGGAGTGCGGCTATCTGCTCCCCGTGGGCGATGTCGAAGGCCTGGCCGAACGCTGTTGCGAGATCCTCCGCGACCAGGAACGACGCCGAGAGATGGGTGAAGCCGGCCGGCATCGCGCCCAGTCGCTCTTCGGCGCCGAGCGCGTGGTGGGCGAGTTCGAGACCCTATACGCCAGTTTGACCTGACGTCATGGCGAGGGCCCACTCCGGCTCGCCATGACGCGTGGTCTAGCCGCCGCCCTTGAGCCAGCCGAGGAGCGAGAACGAAGCCTTGCTCGGATCCACGGGTGCAACCGGGGGAGCGGGCTTCGGCGGCGCGGGCTTGACCGCGGTCGCCGTCGGCCCAGCCACGCTCTCTTCAGCCGCGCGAGCGGAGACAGGTTCGGTGGGTTCGGGCGGAGCGATCCGCTCGTGGCGACGCGCGGGTGGGGGGAGCGCGATCGGCGGGAGATCCGTCGCGGCCGGCCCCTTGAGCGCGGGAGCGGTCAGGCTGGGAACTTCCCAGAAGACCGGGGCGTCGGTCTTGGCCATCCGCTCCACCACCTCGGCATAAGCGGCCGCACCTTGCGGCGGGGTTGGAAGGGACGGGTTTGAGTCCTCGTCGAGTGGCAGAGGCTCTTCGCCACGAGCTTCGAGGTCGGGACGCGCCTCTCGCTCCGAGCCTTCGCGACCGCGACCGCGACCGCGACCGCCGCGTCGCCGTCGAGGCCGGCTTGGCGCTTCGCCGTCGGGCGCGTCGATTTCGGGGCTGACCGCGGCCTCATCGCCGGACGCGATCGACGGCACGCCGTTGACGGCCGTGGCTGAGGTGCTCAGGGCGGAGACCGCCGCCATGGGCGGCGCCGCGAAGGCCGGCGCGGGCCGACGCTCGCGATCTCCGCGGGACTCGCCGCGACCGCTGCTGCCATATCCGTTGGCCGAAGCGCCGCTCGAAGGTCCGCCGTTTCCTTGATCGCCCAATGACGTCGAGGCCGCGGCCGCCGGAACACTGGCGACCACCGCGTCCACTTCGGACGGACGAGGCGCCACGATCGAACCATCGCCGCGAGCCGCAGCGCCGAGGTCTTCCACGATGTAGCTGCCGGACTTCTGATCGCGCCGCAACGTCACGACGCCGCGCCGCTGCGCGTCCTCGAGCAGGCTCGAGAACGACCGGAAGCCGTAGTACGTCTCGTTGAACGAGGGCTTTTTGCGCTTCATGGTCTCTTTGACCATGGAGCCCCAGAGAGCACCCTTGTTCTCGAGCTGCAGCGCCACGACCGAGTCGACCAGGATGGAGAACGCCTCCTGAAGCTTCTCGGGGATGTTCGGAATGACCACCGCGGGCTTTTCCTGACGACGGACGAGGTCTTCGTAGAAGATGAACTCGTCGCAGTTCTCCATCAACAGGTCGGACGTGGAGTTCTTGACTCCGAGGCCGATGACGTACTTATCGTTCTCTTTCAGCTTGCTCACCAGAGGCGAGAAGTCGGAGTCGCCCGAGGCGATGCAGAAGCAGTCGATGTGTTCCTTCTGGAACGACATGTCCATGGCGTCGACCACCAGGCGGATGTCCGCGGAGTTCTTCCCGCCCACGGACTTCTGGGGAACTTCGATCAGCTCGACCGCGGCTTCGTGGAAGCTGCGGCGGTATTCGCCGTACCGGCCCCAGTCGGCGTAGGCGCGCTTGGCGAGGATCTTGCCTTTTTCGACGAGTCGCTCGAGGACGAGGTTGATGTCGAACCGGCGGTAGTGGGCGTCGCGGACGCCGATGGCGATGTTTTCAAAGTCGATGAAGAGCGCGATGCGCTGTTCTTCGGGTGTGCTTGAGGTCAATTGTTTCCTGGGGTTTTCTGGCTTCGCGAGAGGGCAGAGTGTGTGGCAGCGGCTTCGTGGTTCATCGAGCGCTCGAACCTCCTCATGAGGAGGCGGGGAGCGCGAACCACCTGAGCTCCATCAGAGGAGCCACGAAGAGTTCGTGTTTGAAGCTGCCGTCGCACGTGGAGTGCGCTGTCGCGATGCCTATGCGGTCTGGCTCGCCGACGTCAGAATGAAAGACCCGTGCGGCTACCAGAACCAATCTATTGAGTCAGTTTCTGATACGGTCAGCCCCAACAGTAGCACGGAAACCGCAAAACCTCGTTTCGCCCATCAGTTAAGGAGAGCCGATGAAGCCCGCCCCGACCTTCCTTCTCAGTGTCCTGATCTTTGGACTCGGTTACACCGCCGCCGCCCAAAAGGACTTCGTCCGGGTCAATTCGAAGGAAGCGCCGCCCCGCCCGGGTGCCCCCTACAACCAGGGCGTGAGGGTGGGGAACCTCATCTGGCTCTCGGGCAACGTCGGCCAGGATCCCGCGACCCAGAAGGTCAGTCCGGACTTCGCGGTGGAGGCGCGACAGTCGATCAAGAACCTCGAAGCGGTCCTGAAGGCCGCCGACCTCTCCCTCGGCGATGTGGTCAAGACGAATGTCTACGTCACCGACATCGCGAAATACGACGCCTTCAACGCGATCTACGTGGAGATGATGCCGAAACCGCTCCCCGCCCGGACGTTCGTAGGTGTCGCCGCTCTGCCCAACCGCGCGCAGGTCGAGATCGAGTTCGTCGCCGCGAGCAAGTGACCGCCCAACCCCGTCCCGCCCTCCCGCACCCCCTTTGGGTTCGCCGCGTCGGCACGACGCGGCGATCATCGGTCGAGAGGGGCGAGGGGGGAATCCGCTTGACCGGGCGCCGGGCGATAGGTAATGTCCTTAACCAATGCCACGAGCGGTTCCGGAGAAGGCCTCGGTCGAGGAGTCGATTGTGCTGGCGGTCCTCGACCTGAGCAACCAGCTGGGGAAGCTCGGCGAGGGACTGGCCGCGCGCGCGGGCCTCACGACCCAGCAATGGCTGGTCCTGCTGCAGGTGGCCGGCGACCCGAATTTCTACGAGCCGGAGGGGCGGGCGGCGCGATCGCCCGGCGGGGTGCTGGGCTCGGAGATCGCCGAGGCCCGCGGCGTGTCCCACGCCAACGTAAGCACCCTCGTGGCGCAACTGCTGGGCAAGGGGCTGGTTCGGCAGCAGCCGGAGGCCGGAGACCGGCGACGCAAGGGCCTGTCGATAACCGCGAAGGGACGGGCCGCCCTGGCCCGTCTCGACGCGAGCCGCCGTCGCGCGAACCGCGTTCTGCTCGCGGAACTGGGCGAGAAGGAGCGGGCCGTCCTCCTGCACTCGCTGCGCGCCTGCCTCCGCTGCGCCGCCGATTCGGTGGCCGGCGCCCCGGGGCGCCTGGGCTCCACGTCCGTTTCTGGAGGGTGACATGAATCTCTCGATCCTGTTGTGGGGCATTCCGCAGGCGATGCGACTCGCGGCGCGGGTGTACCCGGATTACGCCGCGCGCCTGAAGGAGAGAAATCTCGTCGTGCAGTTCAGGCTGCGGGACAAGCCCGAGGGTCGCTGGATCAAGCTCGACAACGGGAAGATCCGTTCGGGACGCGGCATCCACGCATCTCCCGATCTCGTCCTCGAGTTCAAGAACCGGGCCCTCGCGGAGAGCTTCCTCACCCCGCCGTTCAACTTGCTGGAGCGTATCGACGCCGCGAAGAATTTCAAAGTTCGCCTGCAAGGCCCCGACGAACTCGCGGTCTGGTTCCTCGGCGTCATGGGCCGGCTGGAATCGGTCACCTGGAAGTCCGGGACCGACATGGGCAACGGGGTTGTGCGTTACACCTCGGGCACTAACGGCGGCCCCATCTTCGTCTACGTCAAGAACGGAAAGATCCTCCGCACCACTCCGATCGACTTCGACGACGAGGACGCGGAGTCCTGGTCGGTCACCGCGCGCGGCAAGACGTTCACGCCGCCGCGGCGGACCACGCTGGGCGCGCACGGCATGTGCCAGAAGTCCATGGTGTACTCGAAGAGCCGGCTGCTTTACCCGATGAAACGCGTCGATTTCGATCCGGGCGGCGAGCGCAACACCCAGAATCGAGGTAAGTCCGAGTTCGTCCGCATCAGCTGGGAGGAAGCGCTTAACCTCGTGGCCAGTGAGATCAAGCGCGCCAAGGCCGTGGGCCCGGGCGCCATCGCGGTCGATCACGGCTCGCACCACCAATGGGGCAACCTCGGCCACTATCTGAGCGCCTTCAACCGCTTCTGGAATCTGGTCGGCGTCACCAAGCTCATGCACAGCCCCGATAGCTGGGAAGGCTGGTTCTGGGGGGCCACGCACCACTGGGGCAACAGCCTGCGCCTCGGCTGCCCGGAGTTCTATGGCACCGTGGAGGACTGTCTCAAGGAAGCCGAGATGATCGTGTTCTGGTCGAGCGACCCGGACACCACCTACGGGTTCGAAGGGACGCAGCGGCGCGAGTGGGCCAGGCAACTCGGCATCAAGATGGTCCACATCGATCCGCACCTCAACCACACCGCGGCCCATGTCGGCGGCAAGTGGATAGCACCCAGGCCGGGGACCGACGCCGCCCTCGCCCAGGCGATCTGTCACGTATGGATCGCCGAGGGGCTCTACGACAAGGAGTTCGTGGCGAAGCGCACCACCGGCTTCGAGGAATGGAAAGCCTACGTTCTCGGCGAGAGCGACGGTCAGGCCAAAACACCAGAGTGGCAGGAAGCCGAGACCGGTGTGCCGGCACGAGATGTCCGCGCGTTGGCCCGCGAGTGGGGAACGAAGAAGACCTACCTCGGCGCGGGCAGCTGGGGAGTCGGTGTGGGCGGCGCCTGCCGCACCGCGACGGGCATGCAGTGGGCCCGGATGATGACGATTCTCGCCGCGATGCAGGGTTGGGGCCGCGCGGGCGTCAACTTCGGCAATCTGCAGTTCGGCTCGCCCCTCGACTACAGTTTCTATTTCCCGGGCTACGGCGAGGGCACCATCTCGGGCGACCTGGCCTTCAGCGCCAACTCGGCCAACAACTACCAGCGCATGCCCCACATCGTGACCATGAACTCGGTGCGGCAGAGCATCCCGAGGATCTGGTTCCCCGAGGCGATCACACAGGGCAAGGCCGCGGGCTACATCACCGACGTCGCGTCGGTGCAGGGGCAGTACTTCCCCTTCTTTTACCCCTCCCCGGGTCACGTGCCCGTGCGGATGCTCTACAAGTACGGCAGCCAGCTGTTCGGCACGATGGTCAACGGGAACCGCTGGGTCAAGGCCTACCAGCACCCAAGCCTCGAGTTCATCGTCAACCAGTCGGTCTGGAAGGAAGGCGAGACACCGTACTCGGA
>JANMVV010000181.1:0-4027 GCA_031392925.1 Vicinamibacteria bacterium | reverse complement strand
AGGGGGGCGAGGATGAGGCTCGTCTTGTCGCCGACGCCGCCGGTGGAGTGCTTGTCGACCTTGGGGCCGGGCAGATCGGACAGGTCGAGGACTTCGCCCGAGTGGAGCATGGCGCGGGTGAGGTCGGTCATCTCCTCGTCCGACATCCCGCGGAAATGCACGGCCATCGCGAAAGCCGCCATCTGGTATTCGGGGATGTCGCCCCGGGTGTAGCCCGCGATCAGGAAGTCGATCTCCGCCCGCGTGAGCGTCTTCCCGTCGCGCTTCCGCTCCAGGATTTTGGGGGCGCGGAGCGACTCGGGGCGAGTGGGGCTCACTTGGCCTCGCCCTCGGTCGCCTCTTTCTTATCGTTGATCCGGCCGAGGGTGGCCCACAGATCGCGCCGGGGCTTCGGGTTCGGAGCCGGCGGCATGGCCGGCATCTGCGGCATGTTTCGAAGCACCTGGTCCATCAGGCTCTGCTTCGTCTCCACCTTCTTGGCCGGCCGTTTGGGGATCTTCCCGTGCTTGTAGTCGTGGGTGTTGAAGCACGTCCGGCACGTGGTCTTGGCGATCTCGCCGTTGACCACGCTCGAGATGTCGTGCGAGAGCAGCAGGTGGCACGAGGTGCAGTAGTCGTCTTGAACTTCGCCTATTCGATACACGGTGGTCATAGACCTGGAACAAGCTCCTTGAAATGGTGCTGGACGGGGAGGGTGCGATGCGCCTGATCCCTGGCGGCCCTCCGACCCTGGTGAGGCTCGCGAAAAACGCGGGGCAAGCCTTCAGGTCGTCTTGAGCCTAGCAAACAACAGGGCCCAGGCAAGCCACAGGGCCAACATCATGCCCGTGACCGCGTAGTTAGCGGGCTGGTAGAGGCTCGACCCGGCGAGGTCGTTCCAGCGGGTGAGGCCGAAGTGGACGAGCTGGGCGCCCACGCACACCGCGGTGAGACGCTGGAACGGATTGCCGAGCGGGGCGGGAATCTTCGCGAGCAGCGAGCGGATTCCGGCCGCTCCGGCCGCGGCGATGGCGGCCCAGGCGTAGGCGAGCGGGCGTTCGGTGTTGTTGGAGATGACCAGCGTGCCGTAGGTCGCGAGGGTCAGGAAGGTGAGGTCGAGGTTCTCGCGAACACGCCGGGCGACCGCCCGGTAGTCCGCGAGGGCGATTGGGACGAAGACGCCCCAGGTGCCGATGGTGAGCACGTACCACTGGCTCTCGAAGAGGCGGCGGTAGCGGAAGCCCATGCTGTCCGCGATGCCTGACCACCAGTCGTCGGGGGCGATCGGGGTGATGAGGGCGTGGAGGGTGAGCGACACGGCGAAGAACGCAGCCGCGATGGCGGCGGTGCGCACGGTCGCCTGCTTGAGGTCGTGGCGCTTCAGGGTGTGGAAGAAGGCGAAGGGCAGGACAAGGACGAAGCTCTCCCGGACGAATCCCGCCGCGAACCCCAGGCCGATCGCGAGCCGCCACGGCGTGTCCAGTTGAATGGCGAGGCCCGCGGCGGCGACGAGGGCGAGGCACACCGGGTCGGACATCCAGTACTGGTATTCGAACCAGCGCACCGCTCCCTGGGTCAGGCCCATCAGGGCGATGGCGAGCGCCGAGATCTCGGGCGTGAAGCCGCGCGCGCGAAGGAAGAGGAAGGTGCAGGCGAGGAAGGCGATAAGAGAGAACTGGGTGATGGCGTAGAAAGCCTGATTGACGGAGAGGCCCCAGGCCATGAGGCCGCGCGCGGTCCTCGGGGTGGCCACCCGAAACGCATACGGCGGATCCTCGGGCTCTCCCGGGTTCGTAGCCATGTGGATGTAGTGCTTGTGATCCGTCTCCATCACCGCCCGCACGCGGTGAAGGAAGCCGAGTTTCGAAGCGACATACCCTGCGTTCGCAGCCACCAGCAGGGTAGCGAGGGCAAGAGCCATCCGCACATCGCGGCCAGTGAGCGTCATCCGAGCCAGAGCTTAGCCCGCGCTGCGAGAAGCAGAAGCTCACGTCATTCTGTCCGCAGCGCGACCAGCGGGTCTACGCGCGTGGCCCTGCGGGCGGGCACCCAGCATGCGACCAGCGCCACTGCCATCAGGAGCAGGGGCACGATCGAAAACGTGGGCGGATCGGCGGGGCTCGTCTGGAAGAGCAGTCCCGCCATGGTCCGCGCGAGGCCGAACGCGGTCAGGAGGCCCACGGTCACGCCGATGAGCGACATCCGCACTCCGAAACGCAGGATCATGCGCGAGATGTCATCCCGTTCGGCGCCGAGGGCCATGCGGATGCCTATCTCCTGCGTGCGCAGCGTCACCGCATAGGACATGACACCGTAGATCCCGATGGCGGCGAGCAGCAGGGCCACGCCCGAGAAGACGCTGATCAGCAGCACCGCGAGGCGCCGCGGCGCCATCTGTGTCGCCACCACTTCGTTGAGGGTGCGCACGGCGTAGATGGGAAGGTCGGGATCGAGGCTGCGCACGGCCTCTCGAACTCCCGGCGTAAGACTCGCGGGATCGCCCGCGGTCTCCACCACGATGGTCGGGCTGCTCGCGGGCCGCTGATAGAAGGGCAGGTAGATCTCCACCCGCGAGGGCTGGTCGACGCCGTAGTTCTTCACGTGGGCGACAATGCCCACCACCTGCATCCACGGCGGCTCGGGGTCCTTGAGGTTTCCGAACTTCACCCGCTTGCCGATGGCGCTCTCGCCCGGCCAGTAGGTCTTCGCGAACGTCTCGTCGATGAGGCACACCGGGGGCGTGTCGGCGCGATCGGTGGCTTCGACCGTCCGGCCTTCGAGCAGGCGAAGGCCCATGGTCTTGAAGTAGTCGGGAGTCACGCGGGTCACGTCGGTGGATGGACGCTGACCGGGAGCCGGCTCGGGCCGGCCCTCGATGTTGAAGGAGTTCTGGTTGCCGCCGAAGAGTGGGAAGGTGAGCGCCGCCGAACGCACCCCTGCTGTCCCCTTGAGCTTCTCCAGAAGTTGCTCGACGAGGGCGACCTTGGCCTCGGCCTTGGCGTAGCGCGCATCCGGCATGGGCACGTTGACGGCCAGGACGCCCGCGGTGCGGACGCCGGCGTCGGCCTCGATGACCCGGAAGAAGCTACGGAGAAGAAGCCCGGCTCCCACCAGCAGGACCAGGGCGAGAGAGATCTCGGCGACCACCAGCGTGTTGCGAAGACGATGCTGTCCCGGTGTCGCGGTCCCCCGGCCGTTCTCCTTGAGGGTTTCGTTCATGTCGGCGTTCGACACCTTCCAGGCGGGAGCCATGCCGAAGACGAGGCCCGTCACGACCGCGACGATCGCGGTGAAGAACAGGACTTGACCGTTGATGCCGATCTCGTCGGCGCGGGGCACGTTGCTGGGAAGGCTCGCGACCAGACCGCGGACTCCCGCGTAGCCGAGCCCGATGCCAACGAGACCACCGAGCGAGGACAGCAGGACGCTTTCCGTAAGGAGTTGCCGGATCAGGCGGCCGCGGTTGCCGCCCACCGCCATCCGCAGCGCCATCTCTTTCTGCCGGTCGGCGGCGCGCGAGAGGAGCAGGTTCGCCACGTTGGCGCACGCGATCATCAGAACCAGGACCACGGCCCCGAGAAGGAGCATGAGCGCGGGCCTCAAGTCGCCGACCACGGCGTTCAGCATCGGCTCCACGGTCATGCTCTGGCGGGCGTTCGACATCGGATGGTCCTCGGCGAGCCGCTTCGCCAGGGCCTTCACGTCGCTCCGCGCCTGATCCACGGTGACGCCCTTCCTCACGCGCCCGACTACGTAGATGCCGGGATGGTTACCGCGCTGGTTCTCGCCCCCGATCTTGTCTTCCAGGAAGAGCAGCGGCGTGAAGGCGTCGGTGGTCTTCCAGGAACTGTGGAACGAGCCCGGCATGACTCCGATCACGTTGAAACTTTCGCCGCTCAGGGTGAGCGTCTTTCCCACGATGTTCGGGTCGCGGCCGAAGCGCCTCTCCCAGAATCCCTCGCTCAGCAGCACCACCCGCGGCGCGCCCGGCTTGTCTTCATCCGGCGTGAATGCGCGGCCGAGGATCGGCGTCTTCTGGAGGGTGTCG
>JANMVV010000176.1:0-13256 GCA_031392925.1 Vicinamibacteria bacterium | reverse complement strand
CGCGATGTCGATCTTCTGCATCGTCATCATCGCTTCGAACGCGCGCTTGGCTTCCGCGCCGCCAACCGCAAGCGCATCGGTCAGCGCCCGGGGGGTGATCTGCCACGAGAGGCCCCAGCGGTCCTTGCACCAGCCGCAATCGCTTTCCTTGCCGCCATTGCCGACGATCGCGTTCCAGTAGCGGTCGGTTTCTTCCTGGGTGTCCGTGGCGATCTGGAAAGAAAACGCTTCGCTGTGCTTGAACGCCGTGCCGCCGTTGAGACCGAGGCAGGGAATGCCCAGCACGGTGAACTCCACGGTCAGCACATCGCCGGCCTTGCCGTCCGGGTAGTCGCCGGGGGCGTTGTGCACCGCCGTCACCTTGCTGTCTTGAAAAGTGGCGGCGTAGAAAAGCGCGGCCGCATGCGCGTCCTTGTTGAACCAGAGGCAGATCGTGTTCTTTGTCTTCATTATCGCGGAGCGCCCGCTTCACATCTTCCCACCGCAGCTTGATCCTCCAAGGGTCCGATGGCAGCCGGGTTGGGTTGGCGCGATCCGCATTCAGAATGGCGCGTCATGCAAGTGGACGATTCACGCCAGCGGATTAAGGCACCCGCATGACGAATCAGCGCTTTCGGGTTCCCGGCGCGCTCGCGCCCAGGCTCGAAGAGCCTGGCGTGTCGGTCCCCGCCGTCCTGCGTCGCGACGGGCTCGCGCAGGGCACGTTCGAGCAGACGCGCATCCGCAAGGCCCACAACCCGACCGACCGCGTCAGCCGCGATTTCTTAGACCTTCCATCTCCCCCCGCCGGTTCCGGTTCCCCGCAACCGGTCTCTTGTTCCCTTAAGGATAAAGAGTGAAAACACGAAAGCTAGGAAACACCCTCGAGGTCTCGGCCCTTGGTTTTGGAGCCATGGGGATGAGCGCCTCGTATGGAGTCCGTCAGGACGAGACGGACATGATCGCTCTCTGTCGTGCGGTCGTGGACCGCGGCGTCACGTTCTTCGACACCGCCGAGTCCTATGGTCCCTACACAAACGAAGCGCTCCTCGGCAAGGCACTGTCGCCGGTCCGCGACCACGTGGTCATTGCGACCAAGTTCGGATTCGAGCTGAACCCCGATGGAAGTCCGGGCTGGCAAGGCCTCAACAGCCGCCCGGAGCACATCAGGAGAGTCGTGGAAGCGTCTCTCAAACGCCTCCAGACCAACGTGATCGATCTTCTCTATCAACACCGCGTCGATCCGAACGTCCCGATCGAAACCGTGGCCGGAACCGTGAAGGAACTCATTCAGGAAGGCAAGGTCAAGCACTTCGGCCTCTCGGAAGCGAGTGTCGCGACGATCCGCCGCGCGCACGCCGTTCAGCCCGTGACCGCGCTGCAGAACGAATACTCGCTGTGGTGGCGGGAGCCCGAGTCGGAAACTATTCCGACCTTGCAAGAACTGGGCATCGGCCTCGTTCCCTACAGTCCGCTCGGCCGCGGCTTCCTCACCGGCGCCATGAACGAGAACACCAAGCTCCCAAGCGGCGACTTCCGCGCCGCCTTGCCGCGCTTCTCACCCGAAGCCATGAGGGCGAATTCGGCGTTCATCGCCCGGCTTGTGGCGCTTGGCAAGAAGAGGAACGCGACACCCGCGCAGATCGCTCTGGCCTGGCTGCTCGCGAAGAAGCCGTGGATCGTGCCGATCCCTGGAACAACGAAGCTCGCACGCCTCGACGAGAACATCGGGGCGATGCAGCTCGACCTGACCGTCGATGACCTGCTCGAGATCGACACCGCTCTGGCGAGGGCTCCCGTGGGGGGTGATCGGTATCCGGAGCATCTGCAGAAGCTGGTCAACGGCTAGCCTGAAGCCTCGACGGAATGTCGCGGGCCATGCTTGAATGACAGGTGGCACCTACACGGGACCGGCAAGCACCTCGGTCCGGCACGATCGGCGGCTACTCCGAAGGGTTCAGGCCCGTGTGGGCATCATCGGAATCCGGGAGCCGCAGCCCACGTAAGGCCGGATCCGTTTGAACGCCTCGGCATCGATCGAGGGGCCGGGTTTCGAGCAGTGGGCGTCGAAGGCCTGGCTCAAGGCTGCCGCCACTTGCGGCTCGTCCATCCGCTGGAGGTCGGTGCGCTGGAGCATGAAGACCTGCTTGCCGTCCTTGAAGAGGCCGATGCTGGGCGACGAAGGTGGATAGGCGCTCATGTAAGAGCGTGCGCGCTCGACCGCGTCACGATCGACGCCCGCGAACACGGTCACCGATCGATCCGGGATGCGCGCGTTCTGAAGGGCCAGCATCGCGCCGGGGCGAGCCTGGCCGGCGGCGCAGCCGCAGATGGAGTTCACGATGACGAGGGTTGTGCCCGACTTCGCGGTGAGCGCCAGGTCGACCTGCTCCGGCGTGGTGAGGGGCTCGACGCCGACCGCGGCCAACTCCTGCCAGAGAGGTTCGACGGCTTTCGGATCGTAAATGGGCGGTAGGGACATCCGTGGAGTCTATGTCGCGACTCCGTGTCGACCCTGAGACCTGGAAACCTACTTTCGTGCCGGGCTGTGCAGCAACATCCTCTACACCTACGGCTACGGGACGACGGACGAGTTTCCGGCCTACAATGGCGTTCTCTTCTGCGGGTGCTGGATGAACGATGTCCTCGCCAACAACCTGCTGATGGTGAAGGAGGGTTACGCCAGCGTCTTCGAAGATGGCGACCGCCGCGGGCCTTGATGTGGCCACGTTGACGAAGGTCGTGAGCATCGATGAAGCCAGTCGATCGATTGTGCTCCGCCGAGGCCCGCGGGCGCTCAGCGAAAGTTACGACTTCCTGATTAATTCAATACCGCATGTGATCCATGGCGATTCGGTGCGACTCTTCTTCAACCAAGTCGAAATGGCTGACCATCCGATCTTCCCGGTAAGGGGTCCCACGTCTCAGGTGGTTTCAGCGTTCAATCCAGAGCCCAATCCCCACTCGGTGAACTTCATCGTTCATCCGACGACTCTCCGTCTGAACGGACCGGAAGCCCATGAGTTGTTTTTCACCTACGAGTACAACCTCGACCTTCTCGAGAGATTTGAGCTATGAAGATTGATTTCAAGCGGCTGGGCCGTGGGGAGGGGCTTCCCCTTCCCGGCTATCAAACCAGGGGCTCGGCAGGGATGGACCTCTACGCGGCCATCGATGCGGATTGCACGATCGCGCCAGGCGCACGCCAGTTCCTGCCCTGCGGTTTCTCCCTCGCCATTCCCGCCGGCTGCGAAGGCCAGGTGCGATCCCGCTCCGGTCTGGCCCTCAAACACGGCATTGCCGTCCTGAACTCCCCGGGAACCATCGACTCGGACTACCGCGGCGAACTCGCGGTCCTTCTCATCAACCACGGCGAGGCTCCGTTTGTGGTCACACGAGGGATGCGCATCGCGCAGCTCGTGATCTCGCGAGTTGAGCAGGCCGAGTGGACCGAAGTCGAAGTGCTTCCAGACACCGACCGGGGACAAGGCGGCTATGGTCACACCGGCCACGGCGCCTGATGGGTGCCTCGCGACCAGCGCCTATGTTTTTTTGAAGGCTTCCGCCGCGGCGAAGGTTCGAAGAACTCCTGGACGGTCGCGACGTTTCTCGGCTGAGTCATCACCGCATCGCTTCCTACGGTTTCGCTGTCTGTGCGGCCTTGACCAGCGCATCGAGCTCCACCGACCGGTGGTTCACACCTTTGTGAGTGAGGTGGGCGTTGATGGCGACCAGATCCGGACGCGAGTCGAGGAGGGCGATGGCGTCGCGGGTCTCGACCAGCGGGCCGCGACCCAGGAGTTTGAAGATCTCTCGCTGAAGCCGGACGTCTTCCGGGTGGTCGACGGTCAGTCGATACGCGGGTCGCAGCAGCGCGGGGTCGAGATCAAGCATCGCGACTCTGAAATCGGCCGGATGCTCCTTGATGTAGAGCGTCACGAGTTCTGAACGATGCTTCGCCTCGCCCTCGTTCCACGAGGTTTCGAGCGCGTCGGTTGAGATCACCTCGGCGAGGATGCCCATCAGGAGCGCCTCGCCGGGGGCATACGTGTAGTCGGCGTGACGTTCGCGATGAATCGTCACGAGCGCGTCCATGGTTCCGACGTCCGTCAGTGGATTGTCGCCGGTGACTCGAACCAGGGAGCCCGCGTCGAACGCCCAGGCCGCGCCGATGTGCCGCTTCAAGACGTCGTCCTCGTCGCCGCGGAAGACTCGAACCTCGAGCTCGCGCCCGAGGTCAGCGATGGCGTCGTTCTCCGGATTCACCGACGTGGCGAGGGCCACCTCGTCGACCGTCTTCGACATCTTCATCCGCGCGATGAGAACCGCGAGCAGCGGCTCTCCCGGCAGCAGTTCCATGAGCGCCTTGCCCGGACAGCGCGCCGAAGCCATGCGCGCGGTCACTAGGCACACGGTGCGGCTCAATCCAGCATGTCCTCGCGAATCGTGGCGTCGGCCTCAATCGGGTGCCGGGCATGACGGCCCAGGAGCCGGTTCATGTTGCGGGGCGAGAGGCCAGGATCCTTGTTCGGGTCGATCCGCTTGAAGTCGAGCTTTTCCGCGGTGATCACGTCGCCGCGGCCGATGAGTGTTTTCGCCACAATGAAGCGCGCCATCTTGCGGTGATATCCGTCTGCCGCCTGTGACATCGGCTGCCCGGCCTGGCCGCGCGCGAGTTCAGCGGTGCGGATCATCTCCACCATGCGATGGAAGTCCTCGGGGTTCAGGGAGGACTGATAGTCGAAGCCCTTCTTGGAGCGGTCGAGGGTGAAGTGCTTCTCGACGAGGTCGGCGCCGTATGTGACGGCGAGTGCGGGAGCCATGAGCGCGAAGAGCGTCCCGCCGTCGGTGTGGTCGAGGAAACCCACGGGCACGAGGTATCGCGACTTCATGCTCTCGAGTTCGCGGAAACGGATTTCCTCGACCGGGGTCGGGAAGGTTTGAAAGCCAAAGAGCAGGCCGAGTTCGCGGTCGCCCACGAGGGCCAGCGCTTCCGAGAGTGCTTCCTCGGGGACGCCGCCGGTGGCGAAGAAGACGGGCTTCTTCACGTCCACCACCGCTTTGATGAACTCCTTGTTCTCCATGTCGGTGGTGTGGATCTTGTAGGCGTCGGTGCCCGCTTCCACCGCGAGTTCGAGCGAGGGCGCGTCGAAACACTCCGCGAAGAGCGCGAGCCCCGAGCCCTTTGCCTGAGCGAGAACCTTCCGCCATTCCTTTCCGGTCAGTTCGATCTGCTCGAAGTCCTTGCGGCCGGGGTGGCGGTTCACCACCAGACGGTCGGCCTTGAAGAGCTGGAACTTGATCCCGTCCGCGCCCATGCGGAACGCGGCGTCGAGCATCTTCAGGGCCTCGTCGGCCGATCCCTCGTGCGCGGATGCGACCTCGGCAAGGACGAAACAGGGCTGTGTGGAGCCAACCTCGCGCGATCCGATCCGGATCGTTGTGGGATTCATGGGAGCGAGGCAAGCCTAACAGTCGGGTGGCCAGGGGACCCGGTCTGGGCACAAATAGGCGAAAATAAGGCAAACGTCCACCATGGCTCAGCTCTCCTTCCTCGAACCGTGCGAAACCGTCCTGGCGGACGACGCTCGCGGACGGATCGTCTATACGCCCGGGTTTGTTTCCGAGTACGAGGCCGAGCACTGGTTTCGCGAGCTGCGACGGGTCGTCGAGTGGAAGGGGGAGCGGCGGGTCATGTACGACCGCGAGGTCGATGTGCCGCGATTGACCGCGAGGTACCGGCTCGATGACGATCCTCTTCCGGCGTGCCTGCACCAGGCCGCGCAGCGCGTCGTTCTTGCGTTGAAGGTTCCGTTCACGAGCGTCGGTCTCAATCTCTATCGCTCCGGGCGGGACAGCGTGGCCCCCCACAACGATCACCTCCACGAACTCGCGCCCGGCCGGCCGATCGCACTCCTTTCCCTCGGCGCCACCCGGCGGATGACCATTCGAGCGAAGCAGCCGCCTCGCCGCGCCTTCCACACGGACCTCGAACGCGGCAGCCTCTTCGTGATGAGCTACGACACCCAGATCCACTACGACCACGGCATTCCGAAGTCCGACGCACCGGTGGGCGAACGCATCAGCCTTGCGTTCAGGGTGAGGCCGGATGCGCCAGGAGCGTCGGTCCGCTATTGAGTGCGCGTTGCGCTTTCGCCGAGGCCGGCCATGGTGGAGATCAAGCGCAGCAGACGATCGAGAGCGTGGCCATCGACACCGTGCCCTACATCATTCAGGAACGCGTCTCGTGACTTCCGCCAGGTTGCGCGGACCCCTTCGTCGGTGAGGAGCGATTCGATGGCTGGTTTCGGATCCCCTCCGTCCGGAACGCCGATGGCGGCGCCGCTCCCCACCACGTCGCGCAGGTTCGAGGGATGTCGCAGGATCACGACGGGCACTTGGGCCACGAGGGCTTCGGTGGCGGAAAGCGACTCCACGGTGAGAAGAAGGTCGGCCGCGGGAAGCAGGTCGGCGAGCGACTGGTCCGCGATCACGCGCACCCGATCGCCGAGGCCTTTGGCGGCGATGTCCTTGTCGTAGGCGTCCGCGGGCTCGGCGGGATGCGGCTTCACGATGAGTCGCGTCCGGTCGAGGCGTTCGACTGCGTCCAGCAGGGCCATAAACGCGGGTCCGGCCGCCTTGTGGGTGTCGCGAATGCCCGTGTACCGGCTCGCGAGAACGAGGAGCCGATCGTTCGGGCCGACGCCGAGACTCCTCCGGCGCTCGTCGCGGTCCACCCTCCGGATCTCCGCGAGGAGCGCGTCGTATCGGGGCGAGCCCGTCGCCACCACGCGGCCCTTCGGGTATCGGAAGGCCGTTTCGAGCAGACGGACGCCGTCCTCGCCATACATCGCGGTGGTGTCGGCGATGGGTGTACCGAGCGCCACGTCGCCCCGGGTGCGCTCGTATGAGAAGTAATTCGGATAGAGGATCCCGTGCTGAACGCCGAGGGTCCTCACCTTGAGCACTCGAGCGGATTCGATGGCCGCGCGCCCGAGTCCGGAACTCTCCGCATACAGGCAGACGAGGCGCGGGTCCAACTCTCGAAACGCGGCATCGAACTCGAGAAGGCATCGGGCCGCCCAAGGGACCTGATGCAGCAGCGTGCGGCCCAGATCCTCGTGGGAGAGATCGTCGAAGGCGACGCCGCGGTGCGAGAAGGCCGCGCGCAGTGAGGCCGCTCCTCGGAATCGATTGCGAATGCCCACGGCGTTTCCGAAGGCTTTGAGCGCCGCCGCCGCCAGCCTCGGGGTCGCGAAGCGATTGATGTGGACGTACCGCTCGTCTCTGAGGACCGAGAGCCGCTCCATCCACTTCTCACCCGCAGTGCGCGTTCGGAACGTGCTCTGCGGGCCGACTCCGAGGGTCACAACGGGAAGGCCGCGCCGCCTCGACTCGGAAAGAAGCGCGTCGAAGTAGTGCTCGTACGCCTCCTCACCCCCACCTTCGGCCGATCGTGTTTTCCAGAAGGCGGCATGGGAGACGAAGACCACCGCCTGGGGAACGAGGCGTTCGTCCGGGCCGCCTGCGCCTTTGGCCGCCGTGGCCACGAGCTTGCAAGCCTCGAGAAGTCCCGCGGTCATGGCGGAGCCGCCGCTCCGGGTCGCATCGGCCGTGGTTTCGCCGCGCGCGAAGCCGAGCTTGAGCGCTGCGCAGAGCCGCTCGACGAGAAGGGTCTCGTCCACCGACAGGCCGTGGGTCTTAAGGGCTCTTGGGTTGAATCTCTCGATCACCCGGGCCGCGGTTTCAAGGAAACGGACGCGACGCACCGCATCGGTGTTGTGATGGAGGTAAAGCTCCGCCCACCACCACAGTGTGGTCTCCCGATAGCGCAGCGCGTCCTTCAGCGTCTCACCGCCCGCATCCACCGCCTTGGTTCCGAAGGCGTGCGTCCAGTCCGCGGCCGCGCGGTACATTGGCATCTCGGGATCGTCGCCGAGGGCGTCCACCGATCGCATGGAGGGAACCGATGCGGCGGCGAGCCGGCTCGAGGTCTCGTCCGAGAAGGCTATGACCCGCTCACCACGCGCGTGCGCGACGCGGGCGGCTTCGACGGAGGCGCCAGCGAGGAGGAAGAGCGGCTCAGCCAAGCCGCTCTCCCAGCTTTCCGAGAGCGTCCAGGAGATCCGGTTTCTCGCTCAGGACGCCGATGAGAGGATCGCGATCGAGCGATTGCAGCCGGGGAACCGCATTCGCGATCGTGAACTGCCTCGGGGTGAGGCCTTCTCGCACCTCCGACCACCGAAGCGGCATCGACACCGGGGCTCCGGGCAGCGGCCGGACCGAGAAGGGCGCCACCAGAAGTTTCCCATGACCGTTCTGGAGGAAGTCGATGTAAACCTTGCCGCCGCGGTGGGCCGGAATGCGCACGATGGTGGCGATTGTGTCACGACGCGTGACGATCACGCGGGCCAGGACCTCCGCGAACGTCTTGCACTGCTCGTGGGTGAGCGCCCCTCCGGTGGGGATGAGAACGTGAAGGCCCGACGACCCCGTGGTCTTGGCGAAGCAGGGAAGGTCGATCTCATCGCAGAGCGCTTTCGCCTCCTGAGCCAGACTGATGACGTGCTCGAAGGGCGCCTCCTTAGGATCGAGGTCCAGGATGATCCAGTCGGGCCGGGCCGGATCCGAGACCCGCGCGTTCCAGGCGTGCAGAACGATGGTGCCGAGGTTCGCGATGAAGAGGAGGGTTTCGAGGTCGCCCGCCGACCGGTCGCCCCCGATGATCAGGTCGAGTTCTTTGCCCGTGTCCTCGCTCCACAGTCTTTCAGTGCGCATCCATCCGGGAATGAAGGGCGGCGCGTCCTTCTGGAAGAAGCTTTTGCCGTTGATGCCGTCGGGATAGCGGGTGAGCGTGATGGGCCGGTCGGCGAGGTAGGGCAGGAACCAGGGCGCCACGTTTCGGTAGTAGTCGATCAGGTCGCCCTTCGTATATGCGACCGCGTTCGCCTCGGAGACCGGCCAGAAGACTTTGGTGAGATTGGTGAATCGAACCGTCTTGTCGACGACCACGTTCGGCGCTTCGGAAGACTCCCGCTTCTCTTCGGGAGTCCCCGCCTCCTCGCCCGGCCGAAGGCATTCTTCGGGAGGCTTGTCGTCGCGCCAGCGGAGGAACACGGGCTGGCGAAGAAGGCTCTGCACCGACCAGGACTTGAAGCGCACTTCGACCGCGTGACGCGGAACCACGTAGGTGCTCCCCTTCGGCTCATCGACGATGGCGCAGGGAGGCGTGGGCACGACATCCTTCTCGAGCACGGCCGCGTAGTTCTTGAGCTGGTCCTCCGTGAAGCCGCTGCCCACGCGCCCGGCGTAGATGAGCCGCGGTTCCGTTGAAGAGGCGCCCGGTTCATTCGTCACGCGCGTGTACGCCGCCAGATGAAGGGCCCCGAAACCCGTGCGCGACCCCTCAGGCGGGGTCATGCCGATGACCACGAAGTCCGAGACCTTGTCCGTCTTGAGCTTCAGCCAGTCGCTGGTCCGTCCCCCGCGATATTTCGAGTCGGCCCGCTTGGCCATCACTCCCTCGAGGCCCATGCGCTCGACCTCGTTGTAGAAGGGGATGCCTTCCTCGGGAATGTGGTCGACGAAACGCAGGGGCCCCGCTTTCGGTAGGATGTCTCGGAGAATGCTCTTCCGTTGGTGCAGGGGGAGTGATCGCAGATCGACATCCTCGAAGCCGAGGATGTCGAAGGTCTGCAAGGTTGCGGGCAGGCGCACCGCCGCCGCGGCCACATCCGCGGTGCGGCGCAACTGGGAGCGCTGCTGGAGTCGCGAAAAACTCGGGCGCGCGTTGTCATCGAGACAGACGAGCTCCCCGTCCAGGACCAGACGGGAAAAGGGCAGGAGGGACGCGGCCCGTGCGATCTCGGGATAAAGATCCGTGGCCTTACTGCCGCGGCGGTAGATGAGGTCACACTTGCCATCGTCAACCACGACGAGCAGCCGATAGCCGTCGTACTTCAGCTCGTAGATGAAGTCTGGGTCGGAGAAGGGCTTGTCCGCGTCTTCTGCGAGCATGAAGTCGGGACTTCCCTCGACCCGGGCCCGAGCCGCCCCCAGGCTCACGAGACGCTCGCGGATGGTGGCGGCCTTCTTCGATCCTTCCTGAATCTCCTCGAGGGTGAGGCCGGAGTAGATTGATTCGGGGGTCAGGTACCGGGCGCCGTCCGGCCCCGCCCATGCGTCGGGCTTCTTGATGAGCAGCCATTCCTTCATCTCGGTCTGACCCTGGCGCTTCGTGCGGACCAGGGTGAACCGGCCATGCAGCTTGAATCCGCGAAGCTCGAAGAGAAGCTTGCCTTTCTCGAACCCTTCGTCGGGATCCTCGAGGGGAAGCCAGACGCCCTTGTCCCAGACGATGACTTCTCCCGCGCCGTAGTTCCCCTTGGGAATCACGCCCTCGAAATCGGCGTACTCGACCGGATGGTCCTCGACCATGACCGCGAGGCGCTTTTCGGCCACGTCGGTCGACGGGCCTTGCGGGATGGCCCAGCTGATCAGCGTCCCGCGCCATTCGAGCCGGAAGTCGTAGTGGAGCCGCCTTGCCGCGTGCTTCTGGACTACGAACATCCGGGGTTTGGTCCAGTCGGGGTCGTCGGGCAGCCCGAGCCCGCCGAAGGGCTCCGGGGTTTGAGAGGCGGCGCGCTTGGCGCGGTACGCGTCGAGTGAGCCTTCTTTGTGCGGCATGGGCCTAGGTCTTAGCACATGGGCCGGGAAGGGCCGATTTCGACAATTCGCCTCGGGCTGAGAGAATACCGGGCCTCCTACGGTTGACTTCGACCAATCCCGCTGATACAAGGCATCAGCGGAACTGCCGCCGCCGCCTCCGTGCCCGCCCATGAATCCACTCAAGAATCTCTTCAAAAAGGTCTTCGACCAGACGCCGCCGCAAAGCCCCGCGGACCCGTCTCAGGAGGATGCCGCCTTTGAGTGGAATCCCGACCAGGAGACGGTAGCGCCGACCTCAGCCCGAGCGACCTCGTGGAAGCGAGGCGACACGCCGGACGAAGCGCCCCTCCGGGTTCCCGGCGAGCCGAGCGACGCCGACATCGCCGCGGCGGCCCACTCTCTTCCCACACCAACGTTCGAGAAGGTTTCGGCTCGGGCTCAAAAGCCGGGGCAGGCGCTGGTGTCGCCGCCACCGCCTCCAATGGCGTCTCCGGCTCCGGTCCTGGTTTCTTCGGAGAACTGGGTGAGGCCGAGCGTCCCCGAGGTTGCCCCCCCGCCGCCCAGCCTGCCCGCCCCCGCGCCGGCCGCGCCGCCCATGGTCCCGCTCTCAGACTTCGAGGACGTCTACCGGAAGGCCGGCATCAAGTCGCCGGTTCACGGTTACGGGGTCGAGCGCGTTTACCGCCTCCTCACCAGCCGCCGTTTGGTCGGCCTCGATCGCAACGTCCGCCGCAGCGCTCTTCTGACCGCGCTCGATGCCGCCGGAGTCCCCGCCTCGGACGTTTCCCAGGACGCGGTGCTGCGGCGGAAGGCCCTCACCGCGTACGAGGCGGAGAAAGCGCTGGAGCTTCAAAGCCTCCGGTCCCGTAACGAGAGCCGCGCCGAAGCGCTCCAGGACACCATCGAGACGTTCACCCGGCAGAAGCAGAGCCAGATCGAGCGTCTCGCCCAGGGCAGCACCAGCGCCGTCCGCGCGCAATCGGATCTGGAAATCCGCAAGCGCATGGAGCAGGACCGCCTGTATCGGTCGCTCGCCTACTTCGTGGAGCCGCTTCCGTCGATCACCGCCAAGGTCCGGCCCGCCTTCCCGGAAACTCCAAAGGTCACCGAACGATTCGCCGCCCCCATCGAGATGCGGCCCATTTCGCGCGAAGAGTCTCCCGCTCCGGAGTCCGTGGCTCCCGTAACGCCGGAGAATGAGCCGCTGACCGCGGATGTCGCCATCATCACCCCGAGCGCAGGCTTGGGCGCGGACACGCGGCCCATGTCGCAGTCCGGGCTTGAAATGGCCCTGAAAGCCGCCGCCGAAGAGGCCCGAAGCGCCGGTTGGGGCAAGACCGCCGTGGTTGAAGACAGCGCCGCCGCGGACGCGGTCGATTCCCTGCGCAAGCTGCGCGAAGCCAAGAAGACGGAATCCGAATCATGAGCAAAGTCCGCAATCTCGTGGGCCGGGGGGTCAGGCTGGTTGAACCGACCGGCATCGCCGATGGCTCGAGCGAAAGACTGGTCGAGATCCTTCCCCAGGCCTACGAAGCGAAGCTCCCCGATCTCCCCGCCAGCAAACTCCCCGCGGACAGCATGGACTTTGGCGAGGTTTATCGCGAAGCCCGCATCGAGCCCCCGGTTCACGGTTACGGCATCGACAAGGTGGAGTCGATGCTCAACCATCCGAGGCTCGTGGCCATTCGCCCCGAGCAGCGGTCGGCCGCGGTGCTCGCGGCCCTTGAAGCCGCGGGCGTCGAGTTCACCGATGTCCTGCGCGACGCGTCCCTTCGCGATCAGGCGATCGAGCGCTTCGCCCTTGCCAAGGAGGCGGAGATGCAGGCCGAGCGCCTGCGGGCCGAAGAGGCGGTGGTGCGAGCGCGCCAGGAACTCGATTCGTTCGTGACCGAGAAGAGGGCCGAGGTCGAAAGACTCCGCCGCGAGATCAAGGAAGCAGAAGAGCGCTTCGCCGAAATTCAGGAGCGCCGCCGGGTCGAAGAGCGCCGCATTCTCGAGGTCTCCGACCACCTTTCCGATGCTCCGCCCGCCGCCCGCGACGATGCGCCGCTCCTGGGTTCACCCGCCCTCCTGCGTCCTCAAGGAGCCTGAGGCTCGTAAGCGAAGGGGCCGGCTCGCCATGCAGGTCCGGATCCGGCGGAACTCGGGCGTACCGGTCAAGGATCAGATCCGCGCCCAGATCGAGCTCGCCATGCTCTCCGGCGAACTTCCGCGCGGCTCGCGTCTTCCTCCGATCAGGACCTGGGCGCGAAAGCTCAAGGTGCACGCGAACACGATCTCCGCGGCCTACCGGGATCTGGGAGCGTCCGGCCATGTCGTCGTCCGTTCCGGCTCTGGGGTCTTTGTCGAGCCCCGGCCGCGCCGGACCGCTCTTCAGGCCACGGTCGCCTCGAAGCTGCGGGAGGCGGTCGAGGAAGCGATGGCGACCGGGCTCGGCAAGGAGGACATCCTGGCCGCGGTGGCGCGCTTCGCCGAGCCGCAAACGCCCCTGGGCATTCTCGTCGTCGATCCCTCGAGCGAAATGGGCGCGGTCTACGCCAGCGAGATCCGGGCCGCCCTGGGCGCCGAAGTGCGGGTCGCGACTCTCGACGAGCTGGACCAGAACCCCA
>JANMVV010000170.1:0-41397 GCA_031392925.1 Vicinamibacteria bacterium | reverse complement strand
AAGACGCCGGGGTAGGCCATGAAGAGCTTGAACGAGGTGACACCCTCCTGGCGCGTGAGCTTGTCCATGTCGTGCGCGGCCTGGTCGGAGAGCTCGCGGATGATCACATGGAAGGCGTAGTCGATGGTGGCCTTGCCCTCCGCCCGCTTCATCCAGCCTTCGTAAGCGGGGTAGAGGCCCTCGCCGAAATTCTGGATGGCGAAATCGATGAGGGTGGTGGTGCCGCCGTGAGCCGCAGCGATGGTGCCGGTCTCGAAGTCATCCGCGGAGGTGGTGCCGCCAAACGGCATGTCGAGATGGGTGTGCACGTCGATGCCTCCAGGCATGACCAGCTTGCCCGATGCATCGATCACGGTATCGGCGGGGATGTTCATGCCCTTGCCGATCATGGTGATCACGCCCTTGTCGATGTAGATGTCGGCGTCGTACCGGTCCGAGGCCGTGACCACGGAGCCGTTCTTGATGAGAGTGGTGCTCATGCTGTTGTCCTTCGGGGGTTGGTTCGTCGCGGGCCTGGTCGTGGTCGGAGGGGGTTGCTTCGTCGCCGTCTGTTTCGATTGGCTCCTCGCAATGACGACCCTGGCGCTTTTCGCAGCGCAGCCCGGTTGTGGATTGGATCCGTCAGTGCGTCATAGCGGGCGTGAGATCAGCTGGGTTGGGGTGTCGGTTTCTGAGTAGCCCTCGGCTTCGTAGCCGCCGGCGTAGTCGGAGTCCTCGGGTCGGCGGATCTTCGAATGGACGACTACCCGGTCCCGTCGGAGGCCGCGGAAGTCTTCGACGCTCTTCCATCCTTTGTCCGCGTTTCTCTCGATGAACTCGGCGAGGCCCTGGTTGAGTTGCTTGATCACGGTCGGACCGATGGCCTTGTCGAGCATGGCGGCGGTGCAGACCTGCACGGTGCCGCACCCGAGAAGGAAGTAGCTCGCGGCCTGGCGGAAATCGGAGACGCCGCCGATCCCGGAGAACTCCTTGTCGGGATAGGCCTTGGTCATTTTCGCCATGTTGGCCAGAGACATGGGCAGGATCGCGGGCCCGCCCATGCCCCCGCTCGAGACCAGGCCATCGACGTTCATCTCGAACTCGAGGGTCTCCGCGTCGATGATGGGAAGCGAGGGGAAGGTGTTCGAAGAAACTACCGCGTCCGCCCCGCCGCGGAAGACCGCGCCCGCTTCCACGGACATGTCCGCGGATGCGGGAGTGAGCTTCGCCCACACCGGGACTCGAGCCACCGCCTTCACCACCTGGGTGACGAAGGAGCACAGCGCCTGGTCCTTGCCGATGTTCGAGCCCATGTCGGCGCGGTCCATGTGCGGGCACGAGAGGTTCATCTCGATGCCGTCGGCGCCCGCATCCTGGCAGGCCTTCGTAAGGTCGCGCCAGTGATCGAGTTCCTTGTCGCTCCCCGACCCCGCCATGATTGACGCGATCAGCATCTTGGTCGGATACGCCTTCTTGATCCTCTCCAGACGCGGGATCCACCAGTCGAGCGGCTTGTCGGAGATGAGTTCCCAGTTCCACGACGAAACCAGCGCGCCATCGCGGCCCTTGTTCATGGAGAGCGAACCCGTCGCCGGGTTCGAACGCGTGAACTTCGTCTTGGGCCCGGCCACGTTCACCACCGGGTGCATCCCTATGGTCTTGACCACCACCCCTCCCCACCCCGCGTCGAAGGCCCGCATGATGTTGCTTTCGGACTCCGTGGGCGGAGCGGAGGACAGCAGGAACGGATTCTCGAACTTGAGTCCCGTGAAATTCACCGACAAGTCAGCGGCCATGGGAGACCTCCAGCGGTTAGAGCGCGGTCAATGAACCATACGTCTCGGGGCGGCGGTCACGATAGAACTGCCAGGTCGAACGCACCTGTTCGATCATGTCGAGATTGAGGTCGGCCACCACCACCGCATCCTTGTCCCGCGGGGCCTCCGCGACGATCTGGCCCCGCGGGTCGCAGAAGTAGCTCTGGCCGTAGAACTCGCCGATGTCCCAGGGCGCTTCGTGGCCCACGCGGTTGATGGCGCCGATGAAGTAGCCGTTCGCCACCGCGTGGGCGGGCTGCTCCAGCTTCCACAGGTATTCGGACAGGCCGGCCACGGTCGCGGAAGGATTGAACACGATCTCCGCTCCGGCGAGGCCGAGCGCGCGAGCGCCTTCCGGGAAGTGGCGGTCGTAGCAGATGTAGACGCCGACCTTCGCATAGGCGGTCTCGAACACGGGATAGCCGAGATTCCCAGGCTTGAAATAGAACTTCTCCCAGAAGCCAGGTTTGGTGTGAGGGATGTGGTTCTTCCGATACTTGCCGAGGAACTTCCCGTCCGCATCGATGACCGCGGCGGTGTTGTAGTAGATGCCGGCCTGCTCGACCTCATAAATCGGAACGATCAGCACCATCTTGTGCTTCTTCGCGAGCTTCTGCATGAGCTTCACGGTGGGGCCGTCGGGCACGGGCTCGGTGAAGTGGTACCAGCGGGTCTCCTGCTCAGCGCAAAAATACGGGCCGTAGAAGATCTCCTGGAGGCAAAGGATCCTGGCCCCCTTCTTCGCGGCCTCCGCGATCAGCTTCACGTGCTTGTCGATCATGGCCTTCTTGACCCTGGCGAGCCCCGCTTCGGGCCCCAGAACATTCTTCGCCTGGATGAGTCCACAACGAACGATGCGCGGCATGGGCGATCTCCTTCGATGATGAGGGCGTGCTGCTGAAGTATGCCATGCGCCGCCTCCGGGCAAACCCCGGTTTCGGCTTCCCTGTTCAGGGCACAACGCTGAGGGTCACCGACGAGCCGCGATGCACCTTGTGCGTCGCCATCACGAAGTCCGCGTCGGTGGCCTTGCTGATGTCCATGAATTTCTGCGGATTGCGGTCGACCAGCGGAAACCACGAGCTTTGGACCTGGACCATGATCTTGTGGCCGGGACGGAAGGTGTGGGCGATGTCGGGCATCTCGAACTCGATGGTCTCCACCTTGCCGGGGGTGAGCGGCTCCGGCTTTTCGAGCGACCGCCGAAACTTCGCGCGGAACGGTTCCCCGCGGACGAGCTGCTGATAGCCGCCCATCGGAACCGCGTTGGCGGGACGGGGCGTCGGCTGCGGACGCAGCGCGGGCGCATCGCTCGGATAGACGTCTATGAGCTTCACCACGAAGTCGGCGTCGGTGGCCGTCGATGACACGTTGAGCTTCACCTTCACCGGGCCAAGGGTTCGAACATCGGCTTGAAGCGGCGCGGTCGCATAGACGAGCACGTCGGGCCGGGTGGAAGCGAACCGCTGATCCTCGGTCATGTAGTCGCCCCGCATGCCCATGTTGACGTAGGAGAGATACGGCACCGGCTTGGCGGGATCCGCGACGTATTCGTCCGCGCCGCCGTCGCCCGCGGGGGGAGCCGAGGCGGAGAGAGCTCCGCGCGCGTTGAGGTAGTAGCTCTCGGCCTTCGCCTCCGCGGGCGGCCAGGCGTCATGCTTGTGCCATTCGTTGCGTCCGGTCTCGAAGACCCAGGCGCGAGGCATCACCGCGTCGACGCCCTTCAGGTGCTTCATGAAGAACGGGAACTCGATCTCCTGGCGATAGAACTCGCTCGTCTTCTGACCGAAGTCGAGATTGCCGAGGCCGTCGCCGTCGCCGCGCGCCCAGCCGCCGTGGCGCCACGGCCCGAGCACCAGCGTGCTCGCGGTCTGCGGAGAGTCCATGCCGATCGCGCGGAACAGACGCTGCGGACCCTGCAGGTCCTCGGCGTCGAACAGGCCGCCGGTCACGAGCACCGCGGGCGTGATGTTCTTCATGAATGCGGAGATGTCGCGCGCGCGCCAGAACTCGTCGTAGGTCGGGTGGTCGAGATAGGCGCGGAAGTACGTCTTCCCGGTCACGGTGTCGAGCGCGCGCTGCAGCGTACCGAGCTTCAAGTAGTACTCATAGCCGTCGGGCGTCCCGTAGTCGAAGTCGGGCTCCTCCACCGGGCGCGTGGGCGTCTTCTGCTCGACGAAGTTGACGTAGAAGCCGTAATTCGCGGCCAGCATAAAGGCGCCGTTGTGGAAGGCGTCGTCGCCCCGGAAGATGTCGGTGACCGGAGCCTGCGGCGAAACCGCCTTGATCGCGGAATGCGCTTCCGGGAGGGCGGCGGCGGCGTAAAAGCCCGGGTACGAAATTCCCCAGATGCCGACTTTGCCGTTGTTGCCCTTCACGTTTTTCAGCAGCCATTCGATGGTGTCGCTGGTGTCGGAACTCTCGTCCACATCCTTCAGCGTGCGCTTCCCCGGCTTGTGCGGGGTCATCTCGACGAAGATGCCCTCCGACAAGTAGCGGCCGCGGACGTCCTGGTACACGAAGATGAAGCCCTCGTCGAGGAACGCCTTCGAGGGCCCGAGACTCTTCGGATAGTTGTCGATGCCGTAGGGCGCCACGCTGTAGGGCGTGCGCTCCATCATGATCGGATAGGGTCGCGACGTGTCCTTGGGGGTGTAGACCGCGGTGAACAGCGACACCCCGTCCCGCATCCGGATCTTGAACTCGTGCTTGGTGTACTTCGCGCGGACCGGGTTCGACGCCGGTGCGTCCTGGGCGAGGAGGGATGGAGGTGTGAAAGTCAGCAGGCCGGCGCCGAGCGCGATACGGGTGAGAAGGTGTCGCATGGGGTGGATCCTAGACGGAGATGGACCCCGCTACACGACGACGAGAAGCTCCTTCTTGAACGTCCGCAGAAAGCGCTCACTCAGACCCCGGGGGCGCCACGCGCTCACCCGCGTGGGGTGGACGGTTACCTGGTCGCCGCGAACCGTGACGCTCAGCCGGGGCGTGGCCCCGCGGGGCGCGCGCTCGAGGAGATCGTCGGCGAGCAGCAGGATCACCGCCGCTCGTTCCACGATCGCGCGATCGGATCCGTCGACCAGAGGCGAGTACTCGTCGAGATCGATCCCCTCTTCATCGGCGGCATGGAGCACGGCGGCGATTCGGGCCACCTCCACCTGGGAGAAGCCGTCGAGCTCGGAGGCGAGCACGATGCGCGCCGCGTGCTCGTGCCGGTCGAAGAAGTCCACGGCCCGGCCGATGTCCAGCACGCGCGCCGCGTACTCGAGGGCGCTGCCGAAGAGGCGGCCTCTCTCCCCCTCCTGCCTCACGAGGCGGGAGAACAACGCGGCCGCGAGTTCCCCTCGCCTTACTCCATGCTCCGCGTCCACCCCGCGGAACCGGGCCAGCAGGGCCTCGATCGAGGTGGCCCGCACCCTTTCGGGCTCGGCGTCCATTTCGCCAAGGGCCGCGTACGCCAGTCCTTCGCGAAGGCCCTGGCCCGAGACGAGGATGTCGTCGGCGTCGACGTAGTCGAGCAGACGGCCGATGACCACCGCGCCGGCCACGATCGAGTCCGACCGGTCCTTCGAAAGCCCGAGGACGTCGGTTCGCTTTCGACGCGGCAGGTTCCGGAGATCCGTCTCGATTTCGTCGACGGCTTCGCGGGAAAGCTCGTGGCCGTGAAGGCGCGAGCCCGGAGTCTTGAGCCGGAACCGTTCGATCTTCGCAAGGTTCCGGACGGTGCCGCCCGTGCCGACGAGCCGCGAACCGGGGGGCAGGCGCCGGAGGGGGAGCTCTTCCAGAAAACCGTCGATGTGCGATCGAAGACTTCGAATCTGCTTGTCCGTCGGAGGGTCGCGCTCCAGATACCGCCTGGACAGGCGCAGAGCGCCGAGCGGTACGCTCCACGATCGCACCCGCGCCCGCTGCCGGAACTGGGTGAGCTGAAGCGATCCGCCGCCCAGATCGAAAAGCAGTCCCGACTTCGCATCGAGGCCGCGCAGCGCGCCGTGGAACCCATAGAGGGCCTCGGCCTCGCCGTCCAGCACCTGCAACGGAGCCTTCATGGTCCGGGCCACCAGGCGCGCGAACCTGAGGCCGTCGCTGGCCTCGCGCACCGCCGCGGTGGCGTAGACCCGGATGGCTTTCGACCCCGCTCCCAGGGCGATGGCCCGAAAGTCGCGAAGAGCATCGCGCGCCCGATCCATCGCGGCCTCGCCGATCGCGTGGTTCTCCACCACCCCTTCGACCAGCCGCAACGACGAACGGGCGCTCGCCACGATCCGCAGATGCCCGCCGGCCTCGCGGTCGTAGACCACGATGCGGGCCGAGTTGCTCCCGATGTCGATGATGGCGAGAGGAGGAGAGGCCTTGCGCATCGGTGTCCTAGGCGGGACGGAGGTGCGGGAGAGAGGGAACCGAAGGTAGGATCCGCACCATGATCGCACCCGAACTGCTCGAAGTCCTCTGCTGCCCCGCGGACCGTTCCGCGGTCCGCCTCGCCACCCCGGCCGAACTGGAGACGCTCAACGCGCGCATCGCGGGCGGGGCGAAGAACAACGGGGGCGCTCCCGCGGGCGACAAGCTCGAGGCCGCGATCATCCGCGTCGACGGAACGTTTGCTTACCCGGTCCGGGAGGAGATTCCCGTGATGCTGATCGACGAGGCCATCCCCCTTCGGGACGGTCTGCCTCCGCTGCGCTACGTTCCGCCTGCGGCCTGAAACCGGGCCGCGGCTTTACCGCGCCGAATCCGGACTTGCGCGCATAGGCGGGCGGGCGATCGCTTCGGGGCCGGTCATGCTCCGGACCTGACTTCGGTCTGAAACGCGATTCACCCTCGGTGCGCCCTCGCGGGGACTCTTCCGGATGAGGCGCACGTACCGGAGCGGGGACGCCATAGGTGACCTTCTCCAGCGAGAGGCCGGAAGGCGGCGCCGTGAACTCGGCCACGGAAGCACCGCTAGCCTGCATGATCTTCGCGACATCGGAGGCGCTCAGCCGGCCGCGCCCCACTTCGACGAGGACGCCTACGATCCGCCGGACCATCTTCCAGAGAAAATGCGAACCCTGGATGCGGATGAAGATATTCGGCCCGTCCTCGAATACGTCCACCCCTTCGACCTTGACCTTGGTCGACTCGTCCGGCTTGGACGGGTCGGCCTGAGAGAAGGCGGAGAAATCGTGAAAGCCGCACAGCGACTTTGCGGCCTGGGTCATGGCCGCCACATCCAGCGGATCCCTCACCCACCACACCACCGGCTTGTCGAAGGCGCTGCGCCTTCGCGAGATCCGGTAGAGGTAGGTGCGCGCGGTCGCCGAGTGGCGGGCGTGAAAGCCTTCAGGCGCGAGGTCGACCTTGAGCAGATTGATATCGCCCGGAAGCTCATCGTTCACCGCGCGCATGAACTCGCCGGGTTCCACCTGCTTCGCAAGATCGATGTGCGCGACCTGGTGAATCGCGTGCACGCCGGCGTCGGTTCGCCCCGAACCGTAAACCTCGATCACGCGCTGGCCGGTGGCCCGATGTATCGCTTCCATGATCTCGCCGGCCACGGTGCGGGCGTTGGTCTGGAACTGCCAGCCGCTGTAGCGGGTGCCGAGGTATTCGAGGTCGACGCGATAACGAAAGCCGTGGCGCGGGCCGGAGGGACGGGCATGCTCCGTCCGGTCCTCATAGCGCAGCCGGTCGGACCCCGCGGAGGCCCCGCTGCGATAAGGCCTCGGACTCTCACCCCGGCTCGAGGATTGGGGCGGCTTCGGCCACCGGGGCACGTGAACCCTGGGGCGGGCCGGGCCGGAGGAGTCGTCGGAATCGTCGGTCATAGGATCTGGCGGTGAGTTTACGTGGAACGATCGCTTGTCTTTCCCCCTCGGCGCCGGCATCGTGATGAAGGCTCCCACGGTTCTTCCCTATATGCTCGCGCGCCTGCCGATGAACCGTCGCGACATCGCCATCCTCGCCCTGTGTTGCGCCCTTCTGGGCGTGGCGGTGTTCCGGCTTCTGTCTCCCGCCGAAGGAGCGACCCGGCGGATTTCCGTAGAGGCGGTCGAGATCAAGAGCGCGACCATCAAGAGCGGCGAATCCCTGGTGCAGGAATCGTCGTGGACGCCACCCGACGACGTGTTCATCGTCGGCTGGGCGCCCGATCTTGGCGCTCCCAGCGCTTTGCCCGAGCTCTACCTGCGCCTCGGCGAGACCACCATCTTCCTGGCTCCGCGCGCCTCCCTCGAGGGCCTGAAGGCGGCCTTTCTGCCCTCGGGCACTGGTTTTCTCGTCCACAAGGGCGAGACGGTGAAGCTGCGACTGCAGATCAACAACTCCGGCCCGGACGGAGAGAGCCGGGGGGCGCGCGCCCTGATCTATTTCCATCCCGTGGCCTGGCGATGAGCGAATGACTTTCCCGGAAGCGGTGGACATCGATCTCTACCGCGCCGTCGCCGCCGATGCCGCCCTCATCGCCGGGCGCATCCAGAAGGCGCGGCTCGGAACCGACATCGGGGTCGAGAAAAAGGGCGAGCTCGATCTCGTGACCGACGTCGATCGGGCCTGCGAGGTCGCGATCCTCGCCCGCCTGCGCCACTCGTTCCCGACTCACGACTTCGTGGCCGAGGAGAGCGCCCCAGCGCTATCGGGATCTCCATACGTCTGGTATATCGACCCGCTCGACGGCACCACCAACTACGCGCATAAGTACCCGTTCTTCTGCACCTCGATCGCTCTCACGAAAAACAACATGGTGATCGCGAGCGCCGTCTACGATCCGGTCAAGGACGAACTCTTCACCGCGGCCCGCGGACGGGGCGCCACCTGCAACGGTTTTCCCCTGAAGGTGTCGCCGTCCAAGGATCTGCTGCGTTCGGTCTTCCTCACCGGCTTCCCCTACGACCTGCGCGACGACGTGCGCCACACCTTGCGCCTGTTCGAAAGATTTCTCCGCCACGCCCGCGCCCTGCGCCGGGACGGCGCGGCCGCGCTCGATCTCGCCTACCTCGCCGCGGGCCGTATCGACGGGTATTTCGAAGAGCGTCTGAAACCGTGGGACGTCCTCGCGGGCTCCTTGCTCGTCGAGGAAGCGGGAGGGCGGGTGTCCCGATTCGACGGCGCGCCGATCGGTATTTCCGCCGATGAAGTGGTGGCCTCGAACGGAGGCACGCACGAGGCCATGCTCCGCGTCCTCGCGGAACCCTCCCCGACGCGGTAGCCTCGCTCTCGCCAGCCAGAGTGGCGAAATTGGCAGACGCAGGGGACTTAAAATCCCTCGACCCAAAAGGTCATCCGGGTTCGATTCCCGGCTCTGGCACTACCGCGCTAAACGCAAGGAAACGAAAAACACCCCCGCATGGCCGACCCCGACAACGTTCCCCGGCCGGCTCCGGAGCCCGAGCCACGGTTCGTGGCGCTCAAAGACGCAGCGCTGATCCTGGGCCTCCAGTTCCTCCTGCTCGCCTTCCGGCTCGGCCAGATTCCGCTCCTCGGCCCCGACGAGCCGCGGTATGCGCGGGTGGCGGTCGAGATGGCGCGCGCCAACGAGTTCGTCACGCCCACCCTCGCGGGCGAGGCCTGGCTCGAAAAGCCCCCGCTCTACTACTGGCTCGCGGGCCTGGGGTTCCGGCTCTTCGGTGAGAGCGAGACCGCCGCGCGATGGCCCGCGGTTTTGGCGGCGCTCCTGATGACCGGCTTCACCGGCCTTTTGGGCGCGCGGCTCTTCGGACGCAGTTGCGGCCGGCTCTCCATGATCATCGCCGCCACCTCGCCTCTGGTCTTCGCTTACAGTCGCGCCGCCACCATGGACATGCTGGTGGCCGCGTTCATCACGGGGGCAAGCGGCCTCCTCATTCTGTCGCTGCTGGGCATCGCGGGCCGTTCGTCGGTTCCGGCGGCGTGGGCGCTGATGGGCCTTGCCATTCTGGCGAAGGGACCGATCGGGATTCTGATCCCCGCGGCCATCGCGGTAACCGCGAGCCTGTTCCTTCGCCGTTTCCAATTCTCGAAAATAGTCTCGCCGCTCGGGGTCATCCTGGTCATCGCCGTCGCGGGGCCGTGGTTCGCCGCGATCTATGCCGATCAGGGGTTTCACTTCATTGAGGTCTTCATCCTCAACCACAATCTCGAGCGGTTCACGAGCACAATCCACAACCATCCTGGACCGTTCTACTACTACCTGCCGGTTCTGCTCCTCGGGATCTTCCCCTGGACCGGCCTCGTTCCCGGGGCCATGGTGGCGACGTTCCGGGCGGAGCGGAAAGCCGCGCTGTGCCTGCTGGCGTGGATCGCCGTGCCTTTGCTCCTGTTCTCGCTCGCCGGGTCCAAGCTCCCAGGCTACATCCTGCCCTGCCTGCCCCCGCTCGCGATCGGACTCGCCCTTTCGGAACGCGTCCTGTTCGATGCCGAGGAACCGAAGGGCGCGCGGACCGCCGGACTCATCGGCCTGATCGTGTCCGCGGTCGCGGTGGCCCTCGTGATCCGCGCCACTCGCGAGGGCGAGCCCTGGGCCCGAAGCGCACTCGCCCCGGCGGTCTGGCTCCTCGCCACCACCTTCGTGGCCTCGAGGGCGTTCGAGCGGACGCGAAGTGAAGGCCTGCGCATCCTGTCGATCGGCGCTTCCGGGTTCCTCCTGCTCCTGACCCTCGTAGCACCGCCGGTTCTCGAAGCCATGCAGTCGGGACGCAGACTCTTTCTCCCCGCGCAGGGCCGCGAGGTCCTGGTCGTGGGCGCCTGGCGCACCGCGTGGATGTCGGGCTATTTCTACAACAATGGACGGGTCAGGGAGATGACTTCTCTCCCTCAGGCTCTCGACCTCGTCGGCGACCATCCGCGACTCATGCTGTTCGGTCCCTCCGAGTGGCGGGAGATCAAGGCCCTGGACCGGTACACGACCCTCGAACTCGCGCACGGCACGCGCGGGAACGTCCTCGCCCGCGTCTCAACCCGCTCAGACCATTGATTTTCCCCAGTTTCCTTGAGGCCTTAGCCAACACCTCAAGTGAAACTTGAGGAAAATGAGACTAACCCTTGACTAAAGAAACAAGGCTCTGATACCCTCATGGCCCCGGGACTGCCAGGTTGGAGTTCCATGGGGTTTTATTCAGGAGCGAGGTTCTCCAAATGACCACACGCAAGATCTTCATGAGTCCCCTGGCAATCGTCGGCCTTTCTCTGGCAACACTCGTGGGCGCCCAGACCGGCAAGCCCGTGACCGAGCCTGCGAAGGTCGGCCCATTCGCGGTGGCTCCGCACTGGTCGAAGTATGACTATCCGAAGTCGATCCCCGAGGGCCAGGCCTTCCACATGGTGGTCCGGGGCGACACGTTGTGGGATATCGCGGGCCGCTATCTTGGCAATCCCTACCTCTGGCCACAGATCTGGGAAGCCAACCCCTACATCAAGAAGGCTCATTGGATTTATCCGGGCGACCCGGTGTTCCTCCCCACCGTGCAGATGGCGAGCGCGGGGGCCGCGACCGGTACGACTGAGACCATGGCCACCGCGACCAAGAAGACGGTCGGGCCATTGGGCACGCCGGAATGGCTGGACATGGACGCGCTCATCAACGTGGCCTCCGCCGACACCGTCCGATACGCGGGCTATATCTCGGCCTCCATCGAGGACGAAAGCCTCAAGGTCAAGTCCATGGAAGCCCAGAACAATACGCCGATCGAAAAGGTCACCGCGGGCACCCAGGAATACCTCTACCTCAATCGCGGCGCCAACTCAGGGATCAAAGCAGGCGATCTCTATGTAATCAACCGCCGCGCGCGGGTGATCAAGCATCCGGTTACCGGCAAGAAGGTCGGCTATCGCATCGATACTGCGGGCGTCGCCCGTATCCTGCTGGTGGGAGAAAGCAGTTCCCGCGCCGTAGTCGAATACGCCGGACGCGATGTCCGGGTCGGCGACTACCTCCGTCCCTTCACCGACGTCGAATCGCCGCTGGTGAAGCGCCGAGTGGTGGTGGAAGGCGGAGATCTCTCCATGGAAGGCTCCCGCTCGACCGGATACGTCGTCGACATCGATGACAACGCCATCACCGCGGCCAACGGCATCACCGTGGGCATCGATATGGGCGCCGGGGCCGGCCTCTCGGTGGGCAGGGTCATCACCGTATTCCGTCAGGGCGACAAGCGCGACCCCGTCACGAAGCGGCCCATGGGCGCCGCGGTCGTGGTCGCGGTTCGAGAGAACTTCTCGGTGGCCCGGATGATCTACACCCGCGAGGAAGTGAACGTCGGCGACCGGGTGATCGTTCAGCCGTAGTTCCTCGGACCGGAAGCCCGGCTAGGGCTTCGAGCCTGCGCGGGAAAACCGGCGGAAGTAGTCGAACCCGGAATACAGGGTGAGGCCCAGAGCCACGAAGAGCGCAGGCGCTCTCAGGATCTCGAACATCGGCATGCGCAAGGCCAGGAGCATCACGTAGATGGCCACGATCTGCGACACCGTCTTGGCCTTTCCCGCGCCCGAGGCCGACATTACGATCCCCCGTCCCAGTGCTTCCGACCGGAGCCAGGTCACCGCGAACTCGCGGCCGATGATCACGGCCACGATCCACGCGGGCGCCATGTCCAGTTCGATCAGGGATATGAACGCCCCGGAAATGAGGAGCTTGTCCGCCAGCGGATCGAGCATGGCCCCGAGCTTCGTCTGCTCATTGCGCCTCCGGGCGAGCCACCCGTCGAAGTAGTCCGTGATCACTGCGACGGTGAAGACCACGAGTCCGAGGAACCAGCCCCAATGCGTCCGGGTCAGCAGTAGAACCACCACCCACGGAACCAGGAAGATCCGAAGGGCGGTCAGGGCGTTCGGAAGGTTCACCTTCTTCTGGTCTTTCAGGCCGCTCGACTACTTCCTGCCGGCGACCTGAGCGCTCCTAAAGGCGAACGATGTTGGGCGCGTCGATTCCCCGGGTGGCGTTCCGGGCGTCGAGCACGAGCTTCGCGCGCTTGACCAGGTCGGCGTACGGCACCTTGGTGTGGTCGGTGATGATGACCACGGCATCGGCCGCGTCCGTCGCCGGCCCGGCCTCGATCGATTTCAGGTCGATTCCTTCGTGCTCCAGGGTCGGAACCCAGGAGTCGGTGTAGGTGACGATCGCGCCCTTGGTCTGAAGGATCTTGATGAAGTCGACGGCCGGGGACTCGCGCACGTCCTCGATGTCCTTCTTGTACGCGGCCCCGAGGATGTGAATCCGGCTCCCTCGCAGGCTTCGCTCGCGGTCGTTCAGAGCTTCGACCAGGCGCTCGACCACATACTCGGGCATGCCCGCGTTGATCTCGCTCGCGAGCTCGATGAAGCGGGCGCGGTAGTTGAGGGTCTTGAGCTTCCAGGAGAGATAGAGGGGGTCGATGGGAATGCAGTGCCCCCCAAGGCCCGGGCCGGGATAAAACGCCATGAAGCCGAAAGGCTTGGTGGCGGCGGCATCGATCACTTCCCAGACGTTCACGTTCAGGCGGCGGCACATCAGGGCCACTTCATTCACCAGGCCGATGTTGACGCTGCGGAAAGTGTTCTCGAGCAGCTTGACCATCTCGGCCGCGCGCGGCGAAGACACCACGATGACCTTCTCGATGGCCCTCGAATAGAGCGCCTTCGCCGCCTCGCCGCAGGCGGGTGTCATGCCGCCGATGACCTTCGGGGTGTTGCGGGTGTGGAACTTCGGATTCCCCGGATCCACCCGCTCGGGAGAAAAGGCGAGGAAGAAATCCACGCCAACCTTCAGTCCCTTTTCGGACAGCATGGGCAGAATCAGCTCGTCGGTGGTGCCGGGATATGTGGTGCTCTCGAGGACCACGAGATGGCCCGCGCGCATGTTCTCAGCGATACGCTTCGTCGCGGAGACCACCATCTCGAGATCGGGGTCCTTGGTCTTCGACAGGGGCGTGGGCACGCAGATGATGAGCGCGTCGCACTCCTTGATCTTCGTGAAGTCGGTGGTCGCCCTCACCCGGCCCTGGTCGACCAGATCCTTGAGCCGCGCGGTTTCGACGTCCTGAATGTAGGACTCGCCGCGGTTGAGGCTCGCGACTTTGGGCTCGGACAGGTCGAAGCCGGTCACCTTCAGCCCGGCCGCGCCGAACTCGACCGCGAGCGGCAGTCCCACGTAACCGAGCCCCAGAATGCCGACGCGCGCCTCTCCGCTCGAGATTTTTGCCTTCAGCGTGTCCAACCACGAGTTCCCCAAGGAATTGATCTCCGTTTAGTAGATAGGAATCCCGATTTTAGCCGTCTTTGCGGCGGGACGCTCGCATTTTGAGCGGCCTTCCTACGAAACCGTGGCCGGAGTTGAAACCTCGCGGAGGTCGTTCGCCGAGGCTCCCCGCGAGGCGAGGATCCGCTCGATCGACTTGGCCACGACGCTGTCCGGCGTCGAGGCGCCCGCGGTGACGCCGAGGGTCACGCGAGCCGCGTCTTTCGGGAGCCAGTTCACGATGTTCTCGCTGGCCGCGGAACCGAGGGTGCGATGCATGAGCGCGCCGGTCCGAGGGTCGATGCACTCCGGCGATTCGACATAATAGGTCGGGCATTTCGCCGAGCAGATCCGCACCAGAGCCTGGGTGTTGCTGCTGTTGTAACCGCCGATCACGAGCATCACATCGGGCGGGGTCTCCTCGAACATCTTCAGCACCGCGTCCTGCCGGTCCTGGGTGGCCGAACAGATGGTGTCGAAAGAGCGGAACCTTTCGGCGAGGCCTTCCGCGCCATAGCGCTCGAGGTAGACCTGGCGGAGCATCTCCTGCACCCGCAGGCTCTCGCTCATGAGCATCGTGGTCTGGTTGGCAAGCCCGATCCGCTGGAGATGCACCGCGGGATCAAACCCCTCGCTGACCGCCTGAGAGAACCGCGCCAGGAACTCGTCTCCGCTCACCCGCCCGCGCACGAACTCGCACACCACCTCGGTCTCCGCCTCGTCGCGGACGCAGAGATAAGCCCCGCCCGCGTGCAACAGCGCCTGCGAGGCGGTGGCGCGTGTTTCCTCGTGATAGTGCTTTCCGTGGATGACCACGGTAAACCCGTCGCGAGCGTACTTCGACACGTTCTTCCAGACATTCAGGACGCTGCCGCAGGTGGTGTCCACCAGAACGGCGCCGATGCCGCGCAGGTACTTCATCTCCTCCACGGTGACGCCAAAGGCGGGCAGGACCACGACGTCGTCCGCGACTACGGACGCGTATCTCTTCTGAGGGACTCGGCCGTCCTCGAGAATGGTGAACCCCATGTCGCGCAGGTTCTGGTTCACCGACGGGTTGTGGATGATCTCGCCCGAGAGGAACAGCCGGCGTTCCGGGAATCGGCGCCTGGCCTCGTAGGCGTACTCGATGGCGCGGTCGACCCCGTAGCAGAACCCGAATTCACGAGCCAGGCGGATGGTGAGGCCGCCCGCCTCGGCGGCGTAGCCGAGTTCGCGAAGCCTGGCGATGACGTTGCTGCCGTAATCCTGATCGAGGAGAGGCGCCACCTCGGCCTTGAGTCCGAGGCCCTTCTGGAAATAGGTCTGCACCACGGCTAGGTTACCAAGCCAACGGGCGCGGTCGTGACCCGAGCAACGCGCGGCTCGCCGTCTTGGGAAATAATGAGCCCGTCATGTGCGGCCGATTCACGCTTGCCACACCTCCGGAGATCCTGGCCGCCCTCTTTGGCCTCGAGGCCGCGGACTGGAACGACCCGAGGTACAACATCGCGCCCCAGACCCGCGTGGTGACCGTCCGCAGGGCCCGAGGCGAGCGGGCCGCCCAGTCGCTGCTCTGGGGCGCGGTCACTCCGAAAGACGGGAGACCCGTCATCAACGCGCGGTCGGAGACGGTCGCGACGTCCCCGCTCTTCTCCCGGGCCTTCGCGGCCTCCCGGGTCCTGGTCCCGGCGGACGGATTTTTCGAGTGGACGAAGGAGGGCGCCAAACGGCGCGGCCACTACTTCCGGCAGCCGGGGTCGAAGGCCTTCGCGTTCGCCGGCATCGCGGTGAGTCCGCCCCCATCGAGCGATCTCGGCGAGCCGGCGGCGGTCATCCTGACCACCGATGCCTCCGAATCGGTTAAGAGCATCCACGACCGGATGCCCCTGATCGTGGCGTCTTCGGATTTCGATCTCTGGCTCGATCCGGCCGCGAATCCGAAGGCGGTCCTGCAGGTGATGGCGCACGGCGCCCACACCCAGTGGACCTCGCATCCGGTCGGCCCATCGGTCAACAACGCGCGCAACGACAGCCCCGAAAACATCCGCCGCGCGGAGCCCAGGCCCGACCCGCAGCGGAGCCTTTTTTGATCTGCGCCTGGCGGGCAGATGGTGGGGCGAGGGGGTTGCTTCGTCGTGGTACCAACGGAGTGGCTCCTCGCAATGACGGGCGGGGAGTACAGCACGGCAGCACGAACTTGGTAGTGGGAGCCGCGATAGGGGGTGGCGCCTAGCGCGGGTACAAGGTGCGCAGTGCCGGTTCGCAGCACCACACCCCACGGTCCCATCTACCAACCCCGAGCCGTCCGTCGGCCCCACACGACGTCATTGCCAGGAGCCATTCGTTTCGGTACCAGCGACGAAGCAACCCCCTCCCACCCACTACCAACCCCTGAAGTAAACTGCGCGGCTCCCCATGAACCCATCCAAATCCCGGCGCTCCAAGATCAAGATCAAGACCCCCCCGCTCCTCTTCGAAAAAACCCAGACTCTCCTCGAGAAGATCGGCAAGCGCGTCGAGGGCACGTTCCTCACCTACTGGACCTCGACCTCCGGCTCGGTCTGCGACAACGACGTCATGGCGCTCCACGAGGTCCTGCGTGAGATCGGCCCCCAGGACACGATCACCCTCTTCGTGAAGTCCGACGGCGGCAGCGGCATGGCCTCGCTGCGCATGGTTCATCTCCTCCGCAGCTCGTGCAAGCGGCTCGTCGTCCTCGCCCCCCTCAACTGCGCTTCGGCCGCCACCATGTTCGCCCTCGGCGCGGACGAGATCGGCATGGGGCCGCTTTCCTACCTCACCGCCGTCGACACGTCGCTCGAGCACGAGCTCTCCCCCGTCGACCACACCAACAACCTGGTCGCGGTCAGCAACGATGAAGTCGATCGCGTGATCAAGCTGTGGCGCGACGCCACCCACGTGGAAGGCCGCAACATCACCCCGTACCAGGAACTGTACAAGTACATTCACCCCCTGGTCATCGGCGCCCTCGATCGCGCCAGCAGCCTTTCGCGCAAACTCTGCCAGGAAATCCTCAGCTACCACCTCAAGGACGAGAAGCGCGCCGAGCGCATCGCGAAGGAACTGAACTCCTCGTACCCCGCGCACCAGTACCCGATCACGGCGCGGGAGGCGCGCCGCCTCGGGCTGCAGATCAAGGACCTCGACCCCGAAACCGATCGGTTCCTTCAGCAGCTCAATCTTCTCTACTCCGAGATGGGCCAGCGCGCGATCACCGACTACGACTCCGACAACCACCACGACAACGAGATCACAAACATCCTGGAATGCCGGAAGCGCCAGGTCTTCTACCAGGTCGAGAAGGACTGGCACTACCGCAAGGAGGAACGCCGTTTCGTGCCACTGAACGATCTCTCCGCCTGGTACTTCTGCGAGAGAAAGAACGGCAAACTGCTGAAGTCGAAGTTCCACATCCGGTAGCCCCCCACCTCCCGGGCGAACATTCAAGGAACGTCACACGTAATTCCTGGTGGAGGCTATTGTTCACCCATGGAAACCCCGACCGCGAACCCCAGCGACACCGTGAACGCCGTGAGCTGGGTCAGCTATCTGCTCCACTTCGTCGTGGCCGTCGCCGCGGTGGTGCCCGGCATTCAGGCCAGTGTTTTCCTGCTGATCGTGGCCTTCATCGCCGACATGGTGATGCAGGGCGACGCCTCGAACACCTATCAGGCCTCCCACTACGCCTGGCGGCTCAAGTCGGTCCTGTGGGCCGGCAGCCTGTACCTCCTCACGTCCCCGCTCTGGCTGCTGCTCATCGCCCCGGGGTGGATCGCCTGGGGCATCATTTCCCTCTGGTTCCTGTACCGGATCGTGAAGGGAATGCTGGCCCTGTCCGATCGCCGGGCGGTGTAGAAAGCTGACCGTCGCGCGGTTTTGGTGACGGCCGCACGCCCGTAAGGCCGTCATCGCGAGGCCGCGAGCGATGAACGTCGGCCGAAGCGATCTCGTCGAGCCACTACGAGGCCCGTAAGTGCAGGCTTGGTAGGGGGGGAAGGGGGTTGCTTCGGGCCGCTACAAACGGAAGGAGCCCTGCAATGACGGAGGGGGGGCGGTTAGCCGATAGTGGTGGGATGCGTGTGAGGGGTGGTGCGGGCGGAGGGACTCGAACCCCCAAGGATCTCTCCACGGGCTTCTAAGACCCGCGCGTCTGCCATTTCGCCACGCCCGCGCGTGGGCGTCGAGTTTATCGCCCCGATTCGCCGCCCAAAGCCCTGTCCAGCCGAACTTCGGCTACAAAAGCGCGTCCGCGTACAATGCACACTCGCGCCTTCGAGAGCGGGCACTGAAACCGCCGCGCGGCCGGCCGGAAGGCCCAAGAATCCCAACAGACAGCCGGGCGCTTCGCGTTGTCTCAAGAATCCCAAGAGAGAAACCTTGAAAGCTGAACTCACCTCCGAAAACTCCGTCCGCAAGGCGATTGACTTCGACATCGACAAGGAAGTCGTCACGAAGGAGATCGACAAGCGCGCCAAGGACATCGCGAGGCGCGCGCAGATTCCCGGGTTCCGGCCGGGCAAGGTTCCGCTCACCGTGGTGAAGCGCCAGTTCAAGGAGGACGTGGAGCGGGATGCGGTCGAAGCCATCGCGAACCAGGTCCTGCCCAAGGAGCTTGAAACCCACAATCTCCGGCCGGTCGCGTCGCCCAAGCTCGACAAGGTTGAATTAGCGCCCGAGGGGACGCTCAAGTTCCGCGTCACTTTCGATGTCCTGCCCGAGGTCAAGATCCCCGCCTTCCGCGGGATCGAGGTCACGGTGAAGAAGGAGAATGCCAGCCCGCTGACCGTCGACACCGAAATCGATCGCCTCCGCGATGCATCCGCGCGGTTCGAGCCGGCGCCCGAGCGTCCCGCGGAGAAGGGCGACTTCGTCGAGGTCGACATCGAGATCACCGATCACTCCACCGGCCAGGCGCGCAAGCGCGAGGCGACGCTCATCGAGGTCGGCCACTCCGGCAATCACGATGAGCTCAACACGGCCCTGGTGGGGATCACCACCGGCGAGACCAAGGAAGTCCGCGCGGTCGAGCACGAGAACGAGGATCCGAACTCCCCCGTCGTCCGCACCGTCGACTATCACGTGGTGGTTCGCGCCATCAAGGTGAAGACCCTGCCCGCGAAGGACGACGAGTTCGCCAAGGACTTGAGCTTCGACAACTTCGCCGCCCTCGAAACGAGCGTGCGCGAGCGCATCGAACGCGCGCTCAAGCACAACGAAGATGTCGCGGTCGAAGACGCTGTCCTGAACAAGCTCGCCGAGATGGCGACCTTCGACATTCCCCAGAGCCTGGTGGAAGAGCAGGTCGAGGCTCGCACCCGCCGGTTCGCGGAGAACCTCCAGCAGCAGGGCATCGACCTTCAGAAGGTGAACCTGGACTGGGAAAAGATCGCGGCCGAACAGAAGGAAGGGTCCGAGAAACAGGTCAAGCTCGAGATCCTCCTCGACGCCATCGGGAAGGCCGAGAAGATCGAGGCCACCGACGAAGACGTCCAGGACCAGATCAAGCGTCTGGCCACCCGGGCGAGGACCAGCGAACAGGCCATCTCCGGCCGCCTCGACGCCGACCAGAAGGCCCGCCTGACCGCCCAGGCGAGGGACCGCCGCATTATTGACATGATAAGAGCCGCTGCTAGAGTCAACTTCGAATGAGGGACACCCACGCCATGCTCGTGCCCATGGTGGTCGAGCAGACCGCCCGCGGGGAGCGCGCCTACGACATCTTCTCGCGCCTGCTCAAGGACAACATCATCTTCATCGGCACGCCGATCGACGATGCGGTCGCGAATCTGGTCATCGCCCAGCTCCTGTTCCTGGAGGCGGAGGATCCCGAGAAGGACATCCACCTCTACATCAACTCGCCGGGCGGCGTCGTCACCGCGGGCATGGCCATCTACGACACCATGCAGCTCATCAAGCCCGACATCCAGACCATCTGTGTGGGCCAGGCCGCTTCGTTCGGCGCGGTTCTCCTCGCCGCCGGCACCAAGGGCAAGCGCTGCGCTCTCCCGAACGCGCGCATCCTCATTCATCAGCCGCTCGGCGGCACCCAGGGCCAGGCCTCGGACATCGCCATCCAGGCCAAGGAGATCCTTCGAATGAAGGACACCCTGAACGAAATCCTCGCCCACCACAGCGGCCAGTCGGTGGAAAAGATCGCGAACGACACTGACCGCGACTTCATCATGAGCGCGACCCAGGCCGTCGAATACGGCATCATCGATTCCGTCATCGCCAAGCGCGAGAAGGAAAAGGTCTGAGCCCGCGGGCTTGAGGCCACCCCCACCGCATGACGACCATGAAGAGAAACGACGGCGAGACGCTGCGCTGCTCGTTCTGCAACAAGGACCAGGGCGACGTCAGGAAACTGATCGCCGGCCCCACCGTCTTCATCTGCGACGAGTGCGTCGAGGTCTGCAACGACATCATCGCCGACGACAAGAAGACCCCGACCCCCAAGGCCAAGGGAAATCTCGCGGCTCCTCACGACGTCAAGAAGTTCCTCGACGACTACGTCATCGGGCAGGACCTGGCGAAGAAGAAGCTCGCGGTGGCGGTCCACAACCACTACAAGCGGCTCCAGATCTCCAAGCAGAAGATCCGCGGCGACGTCGAGCTCCAGAAGGCCAACATCCTGCTCATCGGCCCCACCGGCACGGGCAAAACCCTGCTCGCCCAGACCCTGGCGCGCATGCTGGCCGTGCCTTTCGCCATGGTCGATGCCACGACGCTCACCGAGGCCGGTTACGTCGGCGAGGATGTCGAGAACATCATCCTCAAGCTCCTCCAGGCCGCGGGCGGGGACATCGAGAAGTGCCAGGAAGGCATCATCTACATCGACGAGATCGACAAGATCTCCCGCAAGGATGAGAACCCATCCATCACCCGCGACGTCTCCGGCGAGGGTGTGCAGCAGGCACTCCTGAAGATCCTCGAGGGCACCATCGCGAACGTGCCTCCCCAGGGCGGCCGCAAGCACCCGCATCAGGAGTTCTACCAGGTCGACACCAGCAACATCCTCTTCATCTGCGGCGGCGCGTTCGTCGGCCTCGAGAAGGTGGTCGAGCGTCGCATCGGCCGCAAGACCCTCGGCTTCCGGGCCGGCCAGAAGGCCGAACAGGAGTCGAAGCAGGTCGAAAAGCAGGCCCTCCTCCAGAAGGTCCTGCCTCAGGATCTCATCCGCTACGGCCTCATCCCCGAGTTCATCGGACGTCTCCCCGTGGTGGCGACCCTGCACGACCTCGACCAGCGCGCCCTCATCGACATCCTGACCACCCCGCGTAACGCGATCATCAAGCAATACCAGCGGATGTTCGAGTACGAGGGGGTCAAGCTCCGCTTCACCGACGACGCCATGCTCGGCATCGCCGACCTCGCCATCGAGCGGAAGATCGGCGCTAGAGGCCTGCGGATGATCCTCGAGGACCTCATGCTCGACCTGATGTACGAACTCCCTTCCCTCAAGAAGGTGAAGGAATGCGTGATCACGCGCGAGGTCGTCGTCTCCGGCGAAAAGCCGATCATGGTGATCGAAAAAGCGGGCTAGAGCCCGCCGCTTGAGCCCCCTCAAGCCTCAAGACTGTCAGCAAGGGCGCCATACCGACGGCGCGCCACCGACCCAAGAAGGACGGACCTAGCTTCCATGCCTCCATCACAAAAGCCCAACCCCGACGCGCCGGAGGCCCTGCCGACCGTCCCCCTGCGCGACGTCGTCGTCTTTCCGCACATGATGATGACCTTCGTGATCGGCCGGAAGCCGTCGATCCTGGCCCTCGAACACGCTCTTCAGCGCAGTAAGCGCCTCTTCCTCACCGCGCAGCTCGACCCCAAGCGCGATTCGCCCTCCCCCCGCGAAGTGCGCGCGTACGGCACCATCTGCCAGATCGTCCAGAGCCTGCGCCTTCCCGATGGCAACCTGCGCGTGCTCGTCGAGGGCGTGGATCGCGGCCAGGCCCTGGAGTTCGGCGAAGAGAGCGGCTTCATGAAGGCGCTCGTGCGCGCGATCCCGCGCATGGCCCCCGAAAGCGACATCGATCCGACGGTCCGGCGCGTGGTCGAGTTATTCGACCGCTACGTGAAGATGTCGAATCACCTCCACTACGACGCCATGCTCGCGGCGGTCCGCGTGCAGGACGCGGGCAAGCTCGCCGATACCGTGGCCTCCCACCTGGTTCTCCCCACCGACGAGAAGCAGGCACTCCTCGAGATGCCCTCGCCTTCGGCTCGCCTGGTCCGGCTGACCCAGGCTCTCGAAATCGAAGTCGAGCGGCTCGATGCGGAGAAGCGCGAAGGCCGGGCGCCCAAGGGCGGCCGCGCTCCCAAGGAGCACTACCTCTCCGAGAAGATGAAGACGCTCCAGAAGGAGCGCCAGAAGGAAGAGCGCCCCAGCGAGTTCGATGAGCTGAAGGAGCGCATCGAGAAGGCGAAAATGAGCAAGGAGGCGCTCGAAAAGGCGCGCCAGGAGCTCAAGCGCCTCGAAGGCATGCCGCCCATGTCGGCCGAGGCCACGGTCTCGCGCAACTATCTCGAATGGCTGGTGTCCATGCCCTGGCGCCGGAAGGCCAAGGAGACGCGGGACATCAAGGCCGCCGAGGTGATCCTGAACGAGGATCACTACGGCCTCGATAAGATCAAGGAACGGATCCTCGAGTTCCTCGCCGTGAGGCAGCTCGTGGACGAGCCCAAGGGCCCGATCCTCTGCTTCGTCGGGCCCCCCGGCGTCGGCAAGACATCGCTCGCGAAATCCATCGCCCGCTGCACCGGCCGTCCCTACGTGCGCTTCTCCCTCGGCGGCGTGCGCGACGAGGCCGAGATCCGGGGTCACCGCCGCACCTACATCGGCGCGCTGCCCGGCCAGATCGTGAAGCTGATGCGCAAGGCGGCGACCCGCAATCCCGTCTTCCTGCTCGACGAAGTCGACAAGATGACGTACGACTTCCGCGGCGACCCGTCATCCGCCCTGCTGGAGGTCCTGGATCCGGAGCAGAACAAGAACTTCTCCGATCATTACCTCGACGTCGACTTCGACCTGTCGTCCGTGTTCTTCATCGCCACCGCAAACACCCTGCACGGCATTCCGCACGCCCTTCAGGACCGCCTGGAGATCGTACGTCTGGCCGGCTACACGGAAGCCGAGAAGATCGAGATCGCGAAGCGGCACCTCATTCCGAAGCAGCTCGAACAGAACGGTCTCAAGATCGCGAACCTGGAGATTCCGGACGAGGCGCTCAAGACCGTCATCCGGCGGTACACGCGCGAGGCGGGCGTGCGCAGTCTCGAACGCGAGATCGGGAGCCTGGCCAGAAAGACCGCGCGGCGCGTGGTCGAGCGCGGCGCCGACTACAGGATCGTCCTCACCGAGGACGACGTCATCGAATTGCTCGGGGTGCCCCGCTTCCGCGATCCGCAGGCCGAGGAGAAGAACGAAATCGGCCTGGCCATGGGCCTCGCCTGGACCGAAGTGGGCGGGGAAACCCTGCCCATCGAAGTCACGCTGATGCCGGGCCGGGGCGCTCTCACCCTTACCGGCAAGCTGGGCGACGTCATGCAGGAAAGCGCCAGGGCCGCTCTGTCATACGTGCGCGCGCACGTGGCCGACCTGAACATCGACCCGATGTTCTACCGGAAGATCGACATCCATATCCACGTCCCTGAGGGCGCCATCCCGAAGGACGGGCCATCCGCCGGCATCACCATCGCCACCGCCCTCGTCTCCGCGCTGCAGGGCGCTCCGGTCCGACGCGACATCTGCATGACCGGCGAGATCACCCTTCACGGCAAAGTCCTCCCCATCGGAGGCGTGAAGGAGAAGCTACTGGCCGCCCATCGCATCGGCGCCACCACCATCATCCTGCCCCGTGAGAATGAGAAGGACCTCGCCGACGTTGCCGAGGAAGTGAAGGCGGCCCTCACCATCCACCTCGTTGACTCGGTGGACGAGGTCTTCCGGATCGCCATCCTGCCCACTCCGGCATCGCCCGCCCAGATCGTCGCTCCCGGCGCGCCCCCCGAACCCAGCGCGCCGGTCACGCACTAGTCGATTCGCGTTTCCTCCTGAATGTCCAGACACCCGAAAGTCGTCGAAGCTGAAGAGACCGAACCCGCGGTCGCGCCCGACGCGGTGACCGTCGAGGCGCCGGCAACCGGTCTCTTCTCCGTCGCCGACTTCTCCGAACTCCGGCGGGCCGACCGGCTGCACCTCATCGAGGTCGGCGAAGAGAATGGGATCGTCGACGCCCCAGGGTTGCCGCGCGAGGACCTGCTGCGCCGGCTCCTGCGCATCCGTTCCCACAGCCCGATCCCGCTGACCTCGTCCGGTGTCCTCGCCGCCACCAAGGAAGGCTACGGCTTCCTGCGCGGCGCCGAGGTCGGCTTCCGCTCGGAAACCGACGACATCTACGTCTCGCCTTCGCAGATCCGCCGCTTCTTCCTGCGGACGGGCGACAAGCTCTCCGGGATCGTGCGCGCCCCTCGGCACGCGGAGCGTTTCTATTCGTTCTCGCGGATCACCAGCATCAACAATCTCGATCCCGATGCCGCCCGCGACCGGATCCTGTTCGACAACCTGACCCCGCTCTATCCCCAGGAGCGGCTCCGTCTCGAGACCACGCCCACCGACATGACCGGGCGCATCCTCGACATGATGACGCCCCTCGGCAAGGGCCAGCGCGGCCTGATCGTGGCCTCGCCCCGCACCGGCAAGACGGTGATCCTGCAGAACCTCGCGAACTCAATCGCCATCAACCACCCCGAAGCGACCCTCCTTGTGGTTCTTATCGACGAGCGCCCCGAGGAAGTGACGGACATGCAGCGGAAGGTGAAGGGCGAGGTCATCGCGTCCACCTTCGACCTCGAACCCTCGCGTCACATCGAGACCGCGGAGATGGTGATCGAGCACGCGCGGCGCCTGGTCGAACACGGCCAGGACGTGGTCATCCTCCTCGACTCCATCACCCGCCTCGCCCGCGCCTACAACAACGCCGCCGGCAACTCGAGCCGCACGCTCTCGGGCGGCCTGGATCAGTCCGCGCTGCTCCTGCCTAAGAAGTTCTTCGGGGCCGCGCGAGCGATGGAAGAAGGCGGCTCGCTCACCATCATCGCCACCGCCCTCGTCGACACCGGCTCGCGCATGGACGACATCATCTTCGAGGAGTTCAAGGGCACCGGCAACTCCGAGATCGTCCTCGACCGACGCATGATGGAAAAGCGCATCCTCCCCGCCGTCGACATCAACCGCAGCGGCACGCGCCGCGAAGAACTCCTCCTCGGCCGCGAGGAGCTCATGCGCGTCTGGGTCCTGCGCAAGGTCCTCTCCACCCTCCACCAGACCGACGCCATGGAACTGATGCTCGACCGCATGTCCAAGACCCAGACCAACGCGGAATTCCTCGACCAGGTCGCAGCGCTGAACTAGACGCGGCGCGCTGCGTTGCGAGGCGGTTACCGTCATCCACGTCGCGCGGCCGTCAGAACACGAAGCCGACCGTCGCCCTTATATCGCTCTCATTCACGGTCTTGCCGCCTCCGATGTCGACCTTGCGGCGCAGGTAGTCGGCGCCGAGGCGCATCTTGAAGCGGCTCAGCTTGAACTCGAGGCCGCCGCCGCCGTCGAGGCCGAGGCCGGTGCCGGAGATGGAGATGGACACTCCCTGGAACGGGGAGATCGACGACGAAGTCCGGACCCCGCCTGCGAGGCCGTGCACGTAGATCGCGGTTGTGCCAAAGTTCTTCCTGGCCTGGAATCCGCCCATCAAGGTGAGGAGCGTAGTATCGGTGCCCGCGAGCTTCCCGAATTCCCCGGAAAAGTCCACCACGACCGAGAGCGCTCCCTTGAGGTGGTACTCGGGAGCGAGCCGGATTCCATTCAGGTTCCCGTCATCCGAGTGGAGGAACGCGTAGCCCGCGTAGAACCCGAACTTATTGTCCTGGGCCTGGGTGGGCGCGGAGGCGAGAAGGAGCACACCGAGCGTCGCCGCGAAGGCGCACGACGTGAGACTGTTCTTCAGCTTCATGGTTCGCTTTCAATCCTTGGTTCGTTTGATCGATGAGATGAGGTCCGCCCGCGGGCTGGCCGGGTCAACCGGCCAGAGGCCTCAGGCCAGGAGGCCGACGCCCGCGCCCACGTTGTAGCCGGGGAACAGGGTCGCCATGTCGGTGAGGCCGAGGTGCTTCCTCGCGACCTCCGCGTAGACGTCGCGGAAGTCGGTGGTCGCGGCGAGGTCGCGGTTCTGATAGAGCTGGGTCGGCGACAGGCCGGGCCAGCGGCCGAGCATCCGTCCACCCCGCACCGAACCGCCGAGGGCCAGGACCGCGTGGGCCGAACCGTGGTCCGTGCCCGCCGACCCGTTCACGTACGCGGTGCGGCCGAACTCGGAAACCATCAGGACCACCACGTCATTCATCAGGACGCCGAGATCCTGGACAAACGCGGCCAGGGCATCACCGATGCGGGGAAATTCCAGTTGATGGGCGGCGATCTGCCCGGAGTGGGTGTCGAACGAACCACCCAGGCTGATGAAGATCGTTCGGGTGCCGATGCCGGCCTTGATCACCCCTGCCGCCTGCCGCAGATAGGCGCCGATGGTGGCGTTTGGATAGACCGCGCCGTTCGCGGGAGCGGCCGCAATCGCAGGCGACCGGGTGATGGTATCGATGGCCTCGAAGGTCTCACGGCCCACCTGGCCGACCGCGTCCTGTCTCGATCCGTACATTCCGCGGAGCGCGGTCTCGGCCTCGGTTCTCCAGTTGGCCCCCACCTTCAGATTGAAGGTGGTCAGATTGGTCGCGACCAGCACGGGCTCGCCGCCCATGAACGATCGCGGGAGCTGGGCCTGAAACGCGACGGCCTCCGACACCGCGGTTCCGGGGATAGCCTTCATGGCGCGGTCGAGCCAGCCGGTGGACGTGGTCTTGTTCGCCGGGGTTCCCGTCTCCATGAAGTCCTGCGCGTCGAAATGGGAGCGGGACAGATCGTAGTTCCCCACCGCGTCGACGATGGCGAGCCGCCCGTCATTCCACAGGGGCATGAGGGCCGAAAGCGATGGGTGCAGGCCAAAGGTATCGTCCAGCCGAAGCACTCCGCCCGCCTGGCCCGGCCTTGGGATGGCGATGGCGCCCCGGATGTTGTAGTACGTCGGGTCGCCGTAAGGCACGACCATGTTCAGGGTGTCGCACCCGCCGCGGATGAAGATCTGAACGAAGACTTTGGCTCCGGTCGCGCCCTGGGCGGTCCGCGACATCAGGAGCGAGGGCCCGAAGCCGATTCCCACCGCGGCCGCGGAGGCGCCGCGCAGGAAGATCCGGCGAGAAGCATCAAAGGGCATATTCATGATCTTTCTCCTACCAGACCTGCGTGTCGGGGCTGGCGAGCAGGAGGGCCGAGACCCGCGCCGCCGAAGAGGGGCTGATGATTCGCGTATCCACTCGCGCGGCCGCGTCGACGGTGCTTTGGAGGAGAGTGCCTCCGTAGACCGCGTGGTTCGCCGACTTGGCCACCGATTGGGGGTTCGCCAGGTCCGCGCCGACCGCGAAGTTCCGGACGTTGACGGCCACGCCATTGATCAGACCCTGGGCCAGGTCGAGGGCGAAGTTCATGCGGTAGATCTGCGACGAGGGGTTCAGCCACTCGTCGCCCCGGTCGGCATAGCCGGTGGGCGGGATGCACTGATAGAGCGGCTCGCCCATCTGAGACAGATAACCCACCACGCCGCGCGTCGCTGAACCGACTTCGCCGCCGATGGCGCGGATGGAACTGACCGCGTACTCGAACGGCGTCTTGGGCTTGCCGGTGACGCTGAAGGCCTCGGCCCAGAACTCGGAGGAGCCGATCATGGCCTTCATGACCTCCTTGATGTCGCCCTCACTCGCAATCCACGCCTCCGCCATGCGGTCCACCAGGCTTGCGGGCGGATTGTCCGCCGCGAAACGCTGGGCCAGCTTGGTCGATATGAATCGCGCGGTCTTGGGATGAGTGGCGAGATACTTGATCAGTCGATCGCCATCGTCCTTCCCGCCGCCCGCGGAAAGCTGAAGTCCGAACACGCTCTTGGAGGCGGTGTCGTGTCGGCCTGGCGTGTAGAGGAAGTTGCCACCCCGGCCCAGGTTGTCGATGCCCCATCCCGTGAAGGCGCGCGCCGCCTCGTAGACATCGGTCTGGGTGTATCCGGCGTCGACGCCGACGGTGTGCAGTTCCAGGATCTCGCGGCCGTAGTTCTCATTCAGGCCGTTGATCAGCACGCCATTCACGGTCCGGCCGGCCTGAGACAGGTAGTTGTCAAGGTAGTAGAGCATCGCCGGATGTTCGGCGGTGGCCTTGAGCAGGGTTTCGAACTTCCCCATGGCGTTGGGTCGGATGGCGTCGCGCTCGTAGGACTGGATCGAATAGCGGACGAAGTTGTCGTTGATGTTGACGTTGAAATGGTTGAACCAGAAGTCGGCGAGCGCTTCCTGCAGCTGGTTCTTCGCATGAACGGAGCGAACCAGCTTGGCGTTGTAGAGGTTGTCCAGGTACGCCTGAATGGAGGCCCCCTGATTTCCCGAGTCCGCGTAGGTGACGAGCACCTGGGTGGTGGTGAGCTTCAGGGTGTTGTTGAAAGGCGCGAGTCGCGTCTCGAGGTCCGCATCCGGTTTCGGGTCGAGCTGTTCGTTGATGTAGCTCTCGATCCCCCGGTCCAGAATGGCCTCCACATCTCCGGGCCGCGGACCAAAGCCCAGCCGGTTCAGGGCGTGAAGTGCCGTCTTTCGTCCGAGTTCCGATGCAGTGAGACCCATGGAGACCTCCGAATTCAATCAACTGAAACGTCTAACGCAGACTTCGTCCTTAAGTGCCAGCTTGAACCTGAGAGATAATGAGGGTCGGAGTTCGGTCTTGTCAAGCATCGGATCTCACAGAAGGCGCCATCTGTTGAGGTTGGACGCGCCGAACGCCCAATGCGTTGAGTCCGCCCGGGACTGGATCCCGCCCTTCACCAAAAGCCCGGGAGCGTCCCCCTGGAACAGGAGCAACAACACCCATGAGCGTCACCGCCATCCGCCGTGTCCCCGAACCCCGTAACGAGCCGGTCAGGACCTATGCCCTCGGCAGCCCGGAGCGGGCCGAGTTGAAGACGCGTCTCAAGTCCATGGCGGCGGAGCGAGTTGACATCCCCATCGTGGTCGATGGCCAGAGGATCTCCACCGGAAAGACCTCTACGGTGGTGTCGCCGCACAATCACCGTCACGTTCTCGCCGACTCCCACGAAGCCACGTCCGCCCACATCCAGGCCGCCATCGACGCGTCGAAGCGGGCGCAGCGTGACTGGGGCTCGTGGGCATTCGAAGACCGCGCGGCCGTCCTCCTCCGCGCCGCCGATCTGCTCACGGGCAAGTACCGCGCCGACATCAATGCCGCCACCATGCTCGGGCAGTCGAAGACCGTCCACCAGTCCGAGATCGACGCCGCCTGCGAACTGGCTGACTTCTTCCGCTTCAACGTCTCCTTCGCCTCGGACCTGATCAGCGAGCAGCCGATCTCCAGCGAGGGGGTGTGGAACCAGACCGACTATCGCCCCCTGGAAGGCTTTGTCTACGCGATCTCGCCCTTCAACTTCACGGCCATCGGCGGAAACCTGGTCACCGCGCCCGCGCTGATGGGCAACGTGGTGCTCTGGAAGCCGGCTCACACTTCGATGCGCAGCGCCTGGGTGATCATGAACGTCCTGGAAGAAGCGGGCATGCCGCCCGGGGTGGTGAACCTGGTGTCGGGCGACTCGCGGATGATCACCGACGTCGTGCTCTCCTCGCCTGACCTCGCCGGCATCCACTTCACCGGCAGCACCGGCGTCTTCCAGTCGATCTGGAGCCGGGTCGGCAAGGACATCGCGAAGTACCGGGCCTACCCGCGCCTGGTCGGCGAGACCGGGGGCAAGGATTTCATCGTCGCCCACCCTTCCGCGAACGCGCAGGAGGTGGCGGTGGCCATGGTCCGGGGTGGCTTCGAGTATCAGGGCCAGAAGTGCTCGGCCGCCTCGCGTGTCTACCTGCCCAAGTCGCTCGCCCAGGACGTCATCGAACGGGCGGTTGGGATGATGAAGGAGATCAAGATCGGCGATACCACTGACTTCCGCAACTTCATGGGCGCGGTCATTTCGGAGTCCGCCTTCGACAGCATCGCGGGCTATATCGACCACGCGCGCCAGAAGTCACGCATCGTATCGGGCGGCGGATGCAACAAGGCCGTCGGCTACTTCATCGAGCCCACTCTGGTGGAGGCCTCCGATCCCGGAGAGCGCATGATGTGCGAGGAGATCTTCGGACCGGTGCTCACGTACTACGTCTACCCTGACGAGCAGTGGACCCAGACCCTGAACATCGTGGATTCAACCTCGCCCTATGCTCTCACCGGCGCGATCTTCTCGCGCGATCGTCGCGCGGTTCAGGAAGCCACCCACACGCTCCGCAACGCCGCGGGGAACTTCTACATCAACGACAAGCCTACCGGGGCCGTGGTCGGTCAGCAGCCCTTTGGCGGCGCGCGCGGTTCCGGTACCAACGACAAGGCGGGGTCGAAGATGAACCTGATGCGCTGGGTCCAGGCTCGCACCATCAAGGAGACGTTCGCGCCCGCGACCGACTGGCGCTATCCGTTCCTCGCCGGGGAGTAAACGACAGACCAAGCGGCAGACGCGCTCGCCCTGATGCCCGCATCTACCCGCGGCCACGCAGCCCCCCTCACCGCGCCTCGACATTCCCGGGCGCGGGGAGTACTGTGCTCGGTAGTTCATAGCGTCGACAAATTGAAGGGAAAGGCCATGACTCAAAAGAACGCCGGATTGCCCGCCGCCGGGGCCGCTCTGATCCTTGGGTTTGCTCTGGGCGGATCACCCGTGCTCGCGCAGACTGCCCCTATCCAGTCGCAGGATATCAACCAGGCCGGAGTTCACGCCGATCTCATTGAAGCAAAGCGCAGCGACGGCGTGCTCAGCATCAAGATACGCCTGAAAAATACCGGCACCCAGGCCGCGAGCGTCCAGTTCTACAACTTCACCACTTTGAAGATCGCCGCCTACTATGTCCAGGCCGAAAGCAAGAAATATTTTGTACTGCGTGATACGGAAAAAGTGCCTCTTGCCACGGGGGAAAACAACGAGCACTTTGGGGCACCGCTTGCGCCTGGAGCGACCTTCACCTGGTGGGCCAAGTACCCAGCACCCCCCGCCAATGTCAAGAAGTTCAATTTCTACTGGCCTCTGGGCGCGCCCTTCGACGATGTGCCGATAATCGACAAATAAGGGTCGGCGGCCTATGCGTCTCTCTGGCGGTATTGCGACACTCCTGCTGGCATTTGTCGGCGGCGCGGTGGCGGCGGAGAAATATCCCGGCCCCGACGATCCGGCCACCCACGCGGTCGCCCGCGCTGCGCTCGCCAGTGCAAAAACACTCGATGTCGTCAGCACGACACGTGATATCGAGAACATGACTCGTGGGATCGAGAGCAAAACGCGTGGCATTGAGAGCGTGCTCAAGGACCTCGGCGCCAAGGTGACGGATCAGGAAATCCGCATCGAACTGTCGGCCGACGTGCTGTTCGATTTCGACAAGCATGACCTTCGTGCGGAGGCGGTTCCGAGTCTGGAAAAGGTGGCGCAAGTGCTGCGCTCGCGAGCCGGTTCACCAGTGACTATCGAGGGGCATACCGACGGCAAGGGCAGCGATGCCTACAACCAGCCGCTCTCGGAAAAGCGCGCCCAGGCAGTACGGGAATGGCTGGTGAAAAACGGCGGCGCATCCGCGGCCGGGATAACGACCAGGGGCTGGGGAAAGTCCAAGCCCATCGCCCCCAACACGCGGCCTGATGGCGCCGACGACCCGGAGGGACGGAAGAAGAACCGCCGGGTCGAGATTACGGTGCGCACCGGCTAAGGAGAGCGAGAGCTGGACAGGTTCCCTCCCGCATTGCTATCGGTGACCAGCGCCTGACCTTCCCGTGTTCCGACCTTGCCGAAGGGATCGATCATCATCCATAGGAGCACGAGCATCGTCGGCGAGTAGGCGAAGGCACGCGATGCTCGGAACGCCGCCCCTAGGCCGGCGCTTGCCGTCTGCAGCGGACGAACCGTCAGCTGTTTCACGTAACGTTCCCCCATATGCCTGAAACCCAGCGCACGAAGCTCGTCGGACACACCGCTCTGCCCTCGACGTCTGCGGGCGGGGGGTGCCTCATCCTCTTTGGGCTTCCCTTCATCGCCGTGGGCGTGGGCGCTGCTCTCGTGTCGCTTGGGTATATCCCGCTCGCTCACAGCAGGTCGCAGGACGCTCCAACCTGGGTCTTGAGCGCGTTCGGCGCCGTGTTCGGCATGGCCGGTCTGGCGGTCGCCTGGATGGGTGCCGCAGGGATGCTGCGCGCTCGCGCGGCCCGGGCACGGAAGGACGAACACCCTCTCGAGCCCTGGTATTGGGACTACGACTGGGAGTCGCGATTCGCGGAGTCCGGGGGGCTCGGTCCGGTGTTTCAGTCCTTCCTGGCCTTCCTCTTCCTGACCGCATTCCTGTCGATCTTCAACTGGTGGGCCTTCTTCTCGGAGGAAGGGCCGCTGCCGGTCAAGCTTTTCGTCGGCCTGTTCGACCTGATCGACCTGCTCGTGTTGTGGGGGGCCTTGTATGGGCTCTTTCAATACTTCAAGTACGGGAAGAGCCGCTTCCATTTCGCTCGGTTCCCGTTCCGGCCCGGGCATTCGGTCGAAGGAGGTCTCGAGGCCGGTCGAGCGCTCCTCGCCGCGCCCACCCTGTCCCTGACTCTCCGTTACATCGAAGAAGTCACGGAGAGGCATCAGTCGGGCAGGAAGACCACGACCACGCTGGTCCTCTACCTCCTCCACGAGGTCAAACAAGAGTTGAGCGCCGCCCAGTTCGCGAACACGGACACGGAGATCCCGATCAGTATCCGGCTGCCCGTGGGCGATTTCTCGAACCGCCTGATCGAAGCGCCGAGGCGCTACTGGGAGTTGGAGGTCAAGGCGGAGACGCCGGGTATTGACTATGCGGCGAGGTTTCTCCTGCCCGTGTATGGCGTTTCATAAGCTGATCCAGGCTTACGCCCTCATACGCTGGGTGCTGACGACCTGCTAGTAAACCCAGACGATGTCGTAGCGCAGTAGTTTCGTCGCTGTCTTCGCCGGCACCAGCGTCTTCTCCTCGAACCGCGCGGGGTCGATGTCCGAGGCGCCCGCGATCTCCGCCTCGAGGGCGGCGATCTCCTGATTGAGGGCCTGAACTCTCGCCTCCGCGTTGTCCTCCATCCGGTTCTTCGAGGTCACGCCGCCCATCGCGGACGCGCCCTTCTTGATGGCGGACAGGGGGTTCGCCTTCCTCCCGCCGAAGAACGAACCGAGCATGGACGCACCCACTTCCAGCGCGCCCTTGAACATGGCGGCCTTCTTCTCTTGAGAGCGGCCCTCGAGATCCTCTCCGGCCCTCTGAAGGTCGAGCTTCTTCTTGTCGAGCCTCTCCTTCAACTTCACCGTCTTCGCGCCCCCACTCGCGTCGCACAATCGGCTCGCGAAGTCCTCGCGCGACTCGCCCGGCTTCGATTGGGTCTTCGTCGCTTCGTCGAAAAGCACCTTCACCGCGAGGTCATCGGCCAGCCGATCCTTGACCGCCTTCTCCAGGCCTTTCGCCCCCGCGGAGGCGAGAAATGCGGGCAGGTCTCCGTAGCGCACCGACGCCGGAGCCTCCGCCGAGATCCTGGTGTCGTCAGCAATGTCGATGTGCTCGGTGTCGAAGAGTTCGGCCGGCGAGTTGACATTGATCGGGTAGAGCCGCGCCCCGATCATCTCATCCTGATCCTTGAGCCGGTACGCGTACTTCACGAGCAGATGGGCCTCGGCCTGGGCGGCGCCATACTTTGAGTAGTAGAGGTGCTTGAACGGAGGCGGAAGCACGGGCGCCGACGAGACCTCGTCGCGCGCGGCTGGCACGGCCGCCCCGGCCGTCCGACCCTCCATCAGCTTCGAGATCTCCTCACGCGTGATCGGCCCGCGCAGGTACGACATCGCGAATCTCGATGCGAGCAGGCAGGGTTTCGCACGATGCACATCGTGGAGCAGGAAGACGCGCTTGCGGGTCGCGCCGAGCAGCGTCTCCACCGCGGAAGCATCGACACCCGCGCCCACGAGGCCGTCACGCAGCCGCGCCCGGTCGTTGTCGGTCTGCAGCCGGCCCACCATCCACGTGCCGATGTTGCCGAGGCCCTTGTAGTCGAGGTCGATGGGATTCTGGGTGGCGAGAACGATGCTGACGCCCTGCGCGCGGGCCTGCTTGAGCAGAGTCAGTAGAGGACGCTTGGTCGGAGGGTTCGCGGGATGCGGTGGGAAGTAGCCGTAGATCTCGTCCATGTAGACAAGCGCGCGAAGCGACGTAGTCCCGGACTGCCGGCGCATCCAGGTTTTCACCTTGTCGAGGATCAAGGCGGTCACGAAGAACCGCTCCTCCTCCGAGAGATGGGCGGTGTAGACAACCGACAGACGCGGGCGACCGTCGGGCGCGTACAACATGCTCTGGATGTCGAGGGGCTGGCCCACCCGCCACGACTCGAACTGGGGCGAGGCGAGGAGATTGTTGAGCGCCATCATGAGGCCCTGACGCTGCTTCCGCGGATAGACGCTGTCGAGAGGCAAGGCTCCGATCTTGTCGAAGGGCGGATCGGCCACCGCGGCGATGAGGGATTCGAGGGTGAGCCCCTTCCCCGACTTCCAGGCGTTCTCGGTGATGTTGGCGAGGAGGATGAACTCCTGCGACTGCAGCGGATCGGCCTCGATCTTGAGGAGGCCCAGCAGGCCGCTCACGATCCCCGCGATTTCGTCGCGCAGATCCTCGGGCGCTTTGTCGAAACTGACCGACGGGGCCTCGAGAGAATGAAGGACGTTGAGTTGAACGCCCGACGACGACCCGGGGGTATAGATCACCGCGTCGCGTTTCGCCTTGAGAGCCTTGATGTCCGCGGGCCCAAGTCCCCACTCGGCGAGCCCCTTCGCCCAGATCGCCGCGGCATCCTTCGCCACCGCCTCCGCGGTCTTGCCGTCTCGCCGAGCTGCGTCCTGGTCGATCCACGGAAGAAACGAAGCGGGGGAAAGCTCGTCGAAAAGAAGCAGGAGGTTCCCGAGGTCGCCCTTGGGATCGATCGCTATGACCGGAACTCCTTGCCCCATCACCTCTTCGATGAGGGCGATGGCGAGGCCGGTTTTGCCCGACCCGGTCATCCCCACGATCAGGCCGTGGGTCAGAAGATCGGTGGGATCGAGATCGATGCGCGCGCCGAGGGTGTCGCCCGAGACCGGCGCTTCCTTGCCGAGAAACAGTCCATGAGCCATGGACGGAGTATATGAGGCGCGCTCGGTGGTCCGAATGAATCATTGACGCCCGGCGAGCCCACCCCTAGTCTCAGGTCGTGCTCGACCTTCTCACGTACGGGCGGGCGGACGACCTGCGCTTCCGCGGCCTCAAGAACATGGTGGGCAATACGCCCCTCATCGCCATTCACCTGCGCTATCGCGGCGAACCCCGGACGATCTACGCGAAGGCCGAGAATTTGAACCTGACCGGCTCGATCAAGGACCGGATGGCCCTGCACATCCTCCGGAAGGCCGTCCACGGCGGCCTCCTCAAGCCCGGTGGCTACATCGCCGAGGCCACCAGCGGCAACACCGGCATCTCTTTTTCCGCGATCGGTCGCGCGCTCGGACACCCGGTCCGGATCTTCATGCCCGACTGGATGAGCCAGGAGCGAAAGGATCTGATCCGCAGTTTCGGGGCGGAGATCCAGCTCGTGAGCCGCGAGGAAGGCGGGTTCCTCGGCAGCATCGCTCTCGCCGAGGCCTTCGCCAAGGCGACACCCGGCGCCTTCTTGCCCCGTCAGTTTTCGAACGAAGAAAACGCTCAGGCGCACTACGAGAGCACCGGTCCGGAAATCTGGTGGCAGCTCGACTCGCGCACCCTGATCCCGGAAGCCTTCGTCGCGGGGGTCGGCACCGGGGGCACGGTGATGGGGGTCGGCCGATTCCTGAGGATCCGGAATCAGCCGGTCAAGATCCATCCTCTCGAGCCGTCGAATTCGCCCACCCTCACCACCGGCCACAAAGTCGGCAAGCACCGCATCCAGGGGGTCTCCGACGAGTTCGTTCCTCCCATCCTCCATCTCAAGGAACTGGACGAGGTGATCGCGGTCGACGACGGCGACGCCATCCTCATGGCGCAGAAGCTCGCCTCCGGGGTCGGCCTGGGCGTCGGGATCAGTTCGGGGGCCAACTTTCTCGGCGCCATCCAGGCCCAGAACATGCTTCACCGCGACGCGGTGGTGGTCACCATCCTGCCCGACAGCAACAAGAAGTACCTGAGCACCGACCTGCTCCGTGAAGAGCCGGTCAAGCCCGGCTTCATGACTCCCGACATCGAACTCATCAGCGCCGAAGCCATCCGCCGCGTCTGCATTACCTGTTGAGGACTCGCCGCTCCTTCACTGCTCCGGGCGGTTCTCGGCGCGATGGAAATGCACGCCCAGGGCCAGCAGGGCCAGGACCACGACGAGCAGGATCCAGCGCTCGCGCCAGTCCGGCTCGAGAAGCGGCATGGTCAGGAGTCCCGCGCCGATGACGCTCGCGAAGACCGCCGCGTGTCGGAGCCGCTTGCTCATGGCCGGAGATTACGCCTGTCCCGGCCGAAATGGCCCTCCGAAAACGCCCGGCTCGTGACATCATCTCCGAGGCCAGGCACGGCACGGTTCGTGAAGCCGATACGCAGATCGTCGTCATGACTCCCACTCCTCCACTCCCACCCCGCCGTACTGCGCCCTGGCTCGCGCTCCGCTTGCGCTTCCTGGTGTTCGTGGTCCTTTCCGTCACCTTGGTCGCCCTCACCGTTGAGGAAGTCGGGAGAGGCTTCACTCGTCAGGCCCTTGAAGACGAAACCCTGGCCGCCGCCGGCGCCACCGCTCTCGGCGTCGCGGAGGATCTCGCCGATCAGGAAAACCTGCCCACCGGACCCGAACTCGCGCAGCTTCTCGTCAACTACAAGCAGCTGGTGCCGACCCTGCGCTCCCTTTCCGTTCTCGAGGTTCAGAAGAAGGTCCTCACTCTGATCGCCACCACCACGCCCCGACCGGAAGGCGATCTGGTGGCCCTGGCCGCGCAATCGGTGGCCCGGCGCATGCCGGCCATGGAGGCCGCGAGCCGTGGTCCCGACTCTCTCCGCCTGGTCGCAGCACCCCTGGAACGGCAGAACCGGACAATTGGCGCGGTCGTGGTGGGCATCTCGCTCTCCGACATGGTGCGGACCCGCCAGCGCATCCGCCAGATCCAGGTTTCCCTCGTCATTCTCTCCACCCTTCTGATCGCCCTCCTGGTGGACCTCGTAGGCCAGCGCCTGGTCTTCTCGCCGCTACGGGCCCTCCGCGACGCCATCGGCGGTGCGCTCCAGGGCGAGCGGGGCCGGCGCGCCCCCGTTCTGCGCGCGGATGAAATCGGCGATGTCACGAGCGCCTTCAACCAGATGCTGACCCGCATCGAGGGCTTCTCGGCCACGCTCGAGGCCGAGGTCGCGAGCGCGACGGCGAAGCTCGGCGAGCGAAACGCGGAACTGCAGAGTTCGGTCGAGCAGCTCTTCGAGGCACGCCGCGAACTGGCCCGGAGCGAGATGCTCGCCGCCACCGGTCAGATGGCGGCCACCTTCGCGCACAAGATCGGCACACCCCTCGCCCTCATCTCAGGCTACGTCCAACTCCTGCTCGCCGATGCTCCGGCCGGCTCCGAACGGCAGGAGAGGCTCCGAACCGTCCACGAGCAGATCGGGCGGCTCACCGCGATCGTGCGCGACCTCATGGACCAGACCCGCACTCCCCTTCTGAGACGCGTTCCCACCGACGCGGCGACTCTCCTCGAAGGCATCGCGCGTCTGGCGGGCCCGAGCGCCGAGCAGAAAGGTGTCGAACTGGAAGTCGATGCCGGGTCCCGCCCCATGCCCCTGCTTGCCGACATGGGCCAGCTGGAACAGGTGTTCCTGAATCTGGTCACCAACGCCCTCGACGCGATGGAGCAGGGCGGCCGCCTCACTCTTCGCGCGCGGCCGGACGGAGACCGCGTCCGCTTCGAGGTGGAGGACACCGGCACCGGCATCGACCCCGCGGTGAGACCGCGCATTTTCGAGCCGCTCTTCACCACCAAGGAGCCGGGACGTGGCACGGGGCTCGGGCTTCCCATCGTCCGCGACGTGGTGATCGCGCACGGCGGGACGGTCGACGTGCACTCCGAACCAGGCCACGGCGCGCGCTTCGAGGTCACCCTCCCCGGAGGGCTGAGCGAAGCGATCCGAGAGGACACGACCTCAAACCCACCCGCGGCTCGAGAGGCTTAGGCTAGGAACGAATGACCATGCGCATCCTCATCGCCGACGACGAGCCGGAGATCTGCCGTTTCATCGCCGACCTCCTCCGCGGCCCGGAACGCGAGATCGTCTCCGCCACCAGCGTCCTTGAGGCGGTGGAGATTCAGTCCAACTCGCCGTGCGACATCGTCGTCTCGGACATCAACTTCAACGCGGAAAAGACGGGCCTCGACCTCCTGCGCGCCGTTCGCGCGGCCACCCCCGGCGCCGAAGTCGTTTTGATGAGCGGTTTCGGAACCCTCGAGACCGCGGTGGAAGCGGTCCGGGCCGGGGCCTTCGACTATGTGAGCAAGCCCTTCGACATCAACGAGGTCCGCTCCACGGTCGACCGCGCGATCCGCCAGCGCATCGCCGCCCTGAGCGAGCCGCGGGCCGACCGGGCGCCGGCGACTTTTTCGACGCGCGACGTCCCGCCGGCGCTCGAAGGCCGAAGCCGATTGATGCTCTCGGTGTACAAGCAGATAGCGCTCTCGGCGCCATCGCATGCCTCCGTGCTCGTCATCGGCGAAACCGGCACCGGCAAGGAGCTCGCGGCCCGGGCCGTCCACCGACACTCGGCGCGCGCCAAGGCGCCCTTCGTCGCGGTCAACTGCGGCGCCCTGAACGAGGGCGTGCTCGAATCGGAGTTGTTCGGCCACGTGCGCGGCGCCTTCACCGGAGCGGTGGTGGATAAGAAGGGCCTCTTCGAGCAGGCCCACGGCGGGACGCTCTTCCTCGACGAGATCGGCGAGATGCCGGTGGCCCTTCAGGTGAAGCTCCTGCGCGCCCTTCAGGAGGGCGAGGTGCGCCCGGTGGGCGGAGCGAAGTCGGTCTCCGTGGACGTACGCGTCATCTCGGCCACCAACCGTGATCTCGATAAGGCGGCGGAGGCGGGAACGTTCCGCTCGGATCTTCTATACCGCCTGAAGGTGGTCGAGATCCGCCTGCCCGCGCTTCGCGAGCGGCCCGACGACGTCCCGCTTCTGGTCGAATCCTTCCTCGGCCGTTTCCCGAGAGCCGACGGCACCCGGGCGGTCATCACCGCGCGGGCTATGGCGAAGCTCGCGGCCTATGCCTGGCCCGGCAACGTGCGCGAGCTGGAGCATGTGGTTGAAAGGCTCGTGCTCACTTCCCCCGGACGGTCGATCGACGCGGAGGACCTGCCCGCCGATCTGCAGCCCCATGCGGTCAGCTTCGCGCAGAGGGCGTTCGACGACCTCCCCACCCTCGATGAGATCGAGAAGCGGTACCTCCAACACGTGGTGGCTGTTCTCAAGGGGAACAAGAAGCGCGCGGCCGAGGTCCTGGGCATCGATCGCCGAACCCTCTACCGGATGGCCGAGCGCTTCGGACTGACCTGGGGCGGCGACGACAAGGACGAGGCTCCCTGACCCCCAGGGGAGCGCCAACCCGGCTCAAAAAAGAACAGGCCGGGTCTAACCGACCCGGCCGATCTCACGACGGAACCGCGAACTACTGCTTGGCGACGATCTGGGCTTTGATCTTGTTGTAGACCGAGCCAGGAATGATCTTCTTGCTGGTGAGGTCGCTCTTCATCTTGTACGGACGGCCGGCGACGATCTTCTCAGCGTAGGCCTTGCCAACGGAGGGAAGCGCTTCGAGCTGCTCCCGTGTGGCGGTATTGATGTCGACAAGCTCTTTCGCCACAGGCGCCTTCTTGGTCTCGGCCTTGGGGGCCGCGGGCGTCATGGCGGCCTTGGGGGCTTCGGCCTTCGAGGCCTCGGGCTTCGCGGTCGCCTTGGGGGCGGGAGTGGCGGTCTGAGCGAACGTGGGGAGAGCGAGAACGGACACGGCCAGAGCGAGCACGCCGCTCTTGAGAATGAGATTCTTCATTAGGGAGAGTTCCTTCCATGCCCTTGATGGCCGCCGCACCATTGCGCTGCCTCAGGGTCGGGGGCTCCTGTTGCAGATCGCGTGCCACCCCCGTGGCAGAACCTGCCCACGGCCACCTTCCGCAGAACGGAAGCCAATCCGGACACGATTCGGGCTACGGGCTCAAGGGGGCCGGCTGATAAAGTCCCCGCCCGATGGATTCAATCGAACCCGCCGTCCCCGCCCCCAAGTCGAAGTATTACTGGAAAGCGGTCGGGCCGTTCAAAGAGATCCTCCACAAGACGGTGTCGTCCGAACAGCTCGTGGCCTTGTCCGAGAAGAATCCGGCCATCCACCTCGCCTACGCCGTGCGGCAGTTCGCCATCGTGGCGGTTTGCTCGGTGATCCTGTATCAGGTTCAGCCCTGGTGGCTCGTCGCTCCCCTGATCGTGCTTCAGGGCTTCACCTTCTTCAACATGACGACGCTGCTCCATGAAGTCGTCCACAGCGCGGTGTTCAGGAAGACGAATCCGCCCGCGGAGCGCGCCCTGGGCCTCCTCTACGCGATCACCAGCGGCATCTCGGCTTCGCAGTTCACAAGGTGGCATCTCGACCATCACGACGGTCTCGGCACCAACGACGAGGATCCCAAGCGCCACTGGCTCTCACCAAAGCGGAACGCGCGATGGTTCAAACTTCTCTACTGCACTCCGGCCCTGATGCCCATCTACTTCCGCGCCGCCGCTCAGGAAGTGAAGACCTATCCGGCCGCCCTTCGGGCCACCATCGGGCGGGAGCGCATCGCGACGATAGTGATCCAGCTTTCCCTGGGCGCCGCTCTCTACTACCTGGGCGGCACGGGCGCGATGCTCCGGGTCTGGTTCCTGCCCTACTTCATCGTCTTCCCCGTCGCCTTCACCATCAATCGGCTCGGCCAGCACTACTGCATCGACCCGAACCATCCCCTGAAGTGGTCCACGGTCATGCAGCCCTCCGGGATCTGGGATTTCCTCTTCGTCTACTCGAACTACCACGCCGAGCATCACTACTTCCCGCGGGTGCCCTTCTACAACCTCCGCAAGCTCCACATGATTCTGCGCCCGATGTACGCAGAGCTCGGCATCAAGCCGCGGACCTATCGCGAGATCCTCTGGAAGTGGTTCGTGCTGAACAAAGCCCCCCACACCAACTGGGACCTGCCCGCGCCGACCACCT
>JANMVV010000160.1:0-10502 GCA_031392925.1 Vicinamibacteria bacterium | reverse complement strand
TTCCCTTCGGGCGCCAGCCGTCTGTACGCCGACCCCGTCACCGGATGCCTCATCGTGTGGGCGGTCCGTCTCTTCGTGGAGCGCGGGAAAATGGCGGTCGCGGCCGGCGCCCTCGCCGGGGCCGCCATGCTGATTCGTGTCCAGTTGCTCCCGTGGGTTCCTCTCGGTCTCGCCGTGTGTTCCATCGCGGCCCTGCTGTTGCGAGTGGGGCCCGAACCACGAGCGCTGATCCGCCGAGGCTGGCTCGGACTCTCCGTGCCGCTCCTGCTCTTCGTCAGCCTTTCCTACTTTGGTCTCGAAAACCGCAACGACCGCGCGCCGAAGCACAATCTTCCAAGGTACCACTACTATGCCTACGGCTTCTGGCAATACGTGGAATCGGACGGCTGGGAGGGACCGTGGCGGCTGAAGAAGGATCCTTTCTATGCCGCGCTCGTCGAGGAGTCCCGAACCGATCCCGGGTTGCTCTCGTCCCGGCCGCGCCAGTATGTCTTCGCCGCGCGCTACCTCTCGACCCGCCTGGATGCGGCGATTCCCATCGTTCTCGGGAACTTCTACCGGATCTTCGATCGGCCCCAGAATCCGGAATACCGAGGCTTCGTCGACCCCCTGGCGGCCATGTGGACTCATCGACTGGCGATGCTGTCCGCGATCGTCGCTGCGGTTCATCTCTATGCCAGGGCGAGTCCGGGTTTCCTGGCGCCGCTCCTCATCTTGTCTCTGGGTGGCTTCCACGCCCTCGCCTGGGGATGGCCCCGCTATGCCATGCCGGTCCTGCCGGTTCTGCTGGCGCTCGCCGGCATCGGCCTCGATCTCGTGATCGTCTCGGTGCGAGAGCAGTGGAGGGCATGGCTGGCCTCGGTGGCGGTGGCGGGTGTCTTGTTCGTCGGCGCCGCTGCGCTTCGCGACAACGCTCCCGAGCTTGCCTGGGCCCTGGGAATGGCCGGGTTGCTGACCGCTCTCGTTCGATTCGTGCGCCTGCCTTTCGGAGAGGCGAGGGAGATGTCCGCGCGGATTCCGAGCTTGCTTTTCGCTCTGGGTTTGTCGGTGGTCGTATTCGGGAACGCGTGGCGCGATCGCAACTGGCATGAGCGCGATCTGTCTCTTCAGCGCGGCGACGTGGTTCGCCAGGAGATCCGAATCTCTGCCCAGGACGTCTCGCTCCTGCGTTCGTCGCACGATCATCATCTGGCGGTGGACCTCGAGCTCCGCGATCCGCAGCAGAAACCGTGGCCGGCGCGAGTCAACGGACTGGAAGCGGTGCTCGAGCCTTCGATTCCTCCGTTGCCCGAGTCCATCCCCATGGCCCAGGAGGGCCGCGCCTACCCGCAGTGGTGGCTGGCGCCGCTCACCGAGGCGATGTTGGACCGGGCCGAACGCGACGGCGTGCTGGTGGTGGAGCTTTCGATCGACGATCCCGACGCGGCGCGTCTGAAGGCCGATCGTTTTCGCGATCAGGGGACGGTGTTCGAGGCTCCGAGCCTTGGAGACTGGCCGTATGCCGCGGGCATCAAGCCCGAATACGATCGCGACTTCCGTTTGGTGCGACGGATGCCGCTCGCCAGCCGAGGTACGACGACGAGCATCGTGCGAGCGGGCGCGACGATGACCCTCCCCCTGGTGGCGCGAATCCGGGCCATTGAGCTGGACGACCGCGAGGGCTCGGTGTCGTTCGAGATGAAGAGATCCGGGACCGACGGAAGGCTCGCGGCGCGCGAACCTCAGACCGTCCTCGGCTTCGCGGGCCGCGCGATCATGCGAAACCGGGGTAATGCCGCCATCAGCGTCTCCGGGCAGAAGGTGGCGGGGTTTGAGATCGCTCCCTTCAAGAACACGGTCTGGACGGACGGAGCTTTCCGGCTTTGCTATCAGGATCGCACTCCGGATCGGTCGCAGTCCTACGAGTCGCGCGGTCTCTACCTCCTGGCCGGTCCTTTACCGTGCGCGGCGCCCTCCTGCCGAGTGGACGTGAAATTCTGGCCGGGCATGGACGACCGGCCGATGAGCTTCAGCCTAGAAGCCACGACGTCGCAGCCTGCCATCGATGCGCTGCAACAGGTCTCCAGCGATTGCGGATTCGACGCGCCGGTTCAGTGGATGTTCGCCCGCCTTCTCGACGGCACGCGGAACTCGTATCCCGAGGATCGCGGGCGCTGGCGAGTGGCTCGTATCTACTGAACCCCGCTCGCGCGAGGGCGAGCCTTTGGCGGCCCGATAGCGCGCAATACTTTCGCTCTCAAGATGAGCCAAACAGGCCAAATGGCCTATTGCCCGTGGTGGCTCCGCCGGCCTACTTTTAGCCTGTCATGGGAGATCAGCCGTTGCCGGGGAACCCCGCAAGCCCGTGGCGCACGACCCTCGCCCTCGTCGCCGGTCTGGCCCTCACTCTCCTGACCGGCCGGGCGGCCTCCGCCCAGGAGAATTCGGACTGCCTCGCCTGTCATGGAGACAAGGTCATCACCGCGGAGCGCAAGGGCCGGACCGTGTCGGTCTACGTTTCCGAGAAGAACTTTAGCACCTCCATCCACGGAGGCCTGAGTTGCGTGAACTGCCATCTCGACCTCGAGGGCAAGGAGCTTCCTCACGACACGCCGCTCAAGAAGGTCGACTGCAGCGGCTGTCACGAAGCGGAAGTGAAGCAGCACGCGGCTTCGCTGCACGGCAAGGCGATGAAGCGCGGCGATCCTCTCGCCCCCTCCTGCGCCTCGTGCCACGGCATGCACGACATCAAGGCGGTGAAGGATCCCCTCTCGCCGGTATCGCCGCTCAAGGTCCCGTTCACTTGCGGCAAGTGCCACAAGGAAGGCACCGCGGTGATGCAGCAGCGCAACATCCACCAGGACCACATCCTCGAGAACTACTCGGAGTCGATCCACGGCGAGGCCCTGTTCAAGAAGGGCCTGATCGTGGCCGCCAACTGCGCGTCGTGCCACACCGCCCACAACATCCTGCCCCACACCGATCCGGCTTCCTCTATCGCGCGCGGCAACATCGCGAAGACCTGCACCAGGTGCCACGCCCGCATCGAGGACGTGCACCGCAAGGTGATCAAGGGAGAACTCTGGGAACAAGAGGCGCACGTCCTCCCCGCGTGCGTCGACTGTCATCAGCCGCACAAGGTGCGGAAGGTCTTCTACACCCAGGGTATGGCCGACACGGACTGCATGAAGTGCCACCAGGACAAGAACCTCGAGGCGAAGGACGGCCGCTCGATGGCGGTGAACGTGCAGGATCTGCAGCACTCTCGTCATGCGAAGGTGGCCTGCTCGCAGTGCCATTCGGGAGTCAATGTCTCGCGCGGGCGCTCCTGCGAGACCATCACGACCAAAGTCGACTGCGGCTCCTGCCACGTTGAGGTCGCCCAGCAGTACGTGGTCAGCCGGCACGGCACGCTCATCGCCAACGGCGACCCGAACGCCCCCACCTGCAAGGAGTGCCACGGGACCCACGGGATCGAAGGGAAGCTCCAGAGTTCCTCGGCGACTTTCCCCACGAATGTTCCGAAACTCTGCGCCCGTTGCCACCGCGAGGGTGAGAAGGCGGCCGTGCGCTACCAGGGCACCCAGCACGGGATCATTGAGGCCTACACCGAGAGCATCCATGGCAAGGGGTTGCTGAAGAGCGGCCTCACCGTGACCGCCACCTGCACGGGCTGCCACACCGCCCACGGCGTCCTTCCGAAGGCGGACCCCGCCTCGACGGTGAACCGCGCGAACGTTCCGACCACCTGCGGCAAGTGCCACCATGGCATCCAGGAAGAGTTCGAAAACAGCGTCCACCACACCATGCTGGGCAAGACCGACAAGGAACTGCCGGTCTGCAACGACTGCCACTCCGCCCACACCATCCAGCGGGCGGACGCCACCGGCTTCCGGATGGACATCATGCAGAAGTGCGGCCGCTGTCATGGTGAGATCGCGAAGACCTACTTCGAGACCTACCACGGCAAGGTCAGCCAGCTTGGCTACAGCAAGACCGCGAAGTGCTACGACTGCCACGGTGCGCACGACATTCAGAAGATCACCGATCCGCGTTCCCACCTCTCGCGCAACAACGTGGTCGCGACCTGTCAGAAATGTCATGCCGGCGCCTCGAGGCGCTTCGCCGGGTACTTGAGCCACGCGACCCATCACGATCCCCAGAAGTACCCCTGGCTGTTCTGGACGTTCTGGGGCATGACCAGCCTTCTGGCCGGAACGTTCCTCGCGGGCGGAGCGCACACTCTGCTCTGGCTGCCGCGCGCCTTCCAGATGCGGCGGGAGCTCCAGGCCGAGGAGGATGCGGAGGAGCGCGAAGCCGCGGCGGCGGAGGAAGCGCTGATCGAGCGGCGACGAATCCCGGTCGTGCCCGTGCCCGCGGCCGAGGCGCCTGCGGAGGGAGCCTCGAAGTCCGACGATGCGCCCCAGGGCGACGGAGCGAAGAAAGACGAAGGGAGCGTTTAGCCATGGAAGGCAGCCGGAGACACCCGCTCCAATACCAGCGCTTCACCCGGCTCAACCGGGCGCTCCACGTCACCATGATCGTGAGCTTCATCAGCCTGGCCATGACCGGGATGATCCTCAAGTTCTCCTACACCGGCTGGGCCGCGTTCATGGCGCGCCGGCTGGGAGGCTACGAGGGGGCCGGCTTCATCCACCGGTCCGCGGCCAGCCTCATGTTCTGCCTTTTCGTCGTGCACCTCTGGGATCTGAACCGCAAGCGCATCGAGGATCACCGCGGGTCGTTTCTGAAGCTCGTCTTCGGTTCCGACTCGATCCTCTTCAACCTGCGGGACGTCGTCGAACTCATCGGCACCCTCAAGTGGTTCGTGGGGGCGGGCCCGCGGCCCCGCTACGGGCGCTGGACCTACTGGGAGAAGTTCGACTACTTCGCGGTGTTCTGGGGGATCTTCATCATCGGGTCGACCGGGCTGATGCTCTGGTTCCCGGTCGCGTTCACCAGTATTCTGCCGGGCTGGCTCATCAACGTCGCCACTATCGTGCATTCCGATGAAGCGCTGCTCGCCACCGGATTCATCTTCACCGTGCACTTCTTCAACACCCATTTGAGGCCGGAGAAGTTCCCGATGGACACCGTCGTGTTCACGGGGCGGATGTCGGTGGCGGAGTTCAAGCGCGACAAGCCGAGGGAGTATGAAGCGCTCGTGGCCGCGGGAAGGCTCGAAGAGAACCTGGTCGAGCCCTACCAGCCCGTGGTGATCCGGACCATCCGGGCCTTTGCCTGGACCGCCCTCACCATCGGCACACTGCTCGTGCTCGGGATCGTCTACGCGATGGTGTTTGCGTATCGATAGAAACCTGGAGGGAGAGTTCCCATGGTCGTTCTGATTGTCCTTCCTTCCCTCCATCCATCTCGTCACCCCATCGGTGGGCGAATCCGAATCCAGGGCCGAGGCCAACCTTCCGGCCGGAGTGGGAGTCACGACCCTGCCGATTTGTCCTCTCGTCACACCGGCGAACGGCGGTGCCTGGCGCGGAGGTTCCGTCTGCACTCGCGACGTCTCCTGAGTTGCGTATCATCGGCGGACACCCGATTTTGGAGGTTCGTTCCGATGCTCCCCGTTCCCCGATCCGCCGGACTGCGTCTTCTCTCGATCCTCTTCCTTGTCGGCCTTGCCGGCGCCGCGCGGGCGCAGCCCGGCCTCACCACGGCGTTCGTCAAGGTGGAGACGGGGATGACCCTCCAGTACGTCGTCCAGGGGGATCCGAAGGGTCCGGTCGTGGTCCTGCTCCACGGTGCGGGCGATTCGTGGCACTCGTGGGAGCTCGTCCTCCCGCATCTTCCGAAGACGTTCCGCGTCTTTGCCGTGACTCTCCGGGGGCATGGCTTGTCCGACCATCCCGCGACCGGCTATGCCCGCGCGGACTTCGCGGCCGACATCACGTCCCTCCTCAAAATGCTCGACCTTCGCAACGTGACCCTGGTCGGACACTCGCTCGGCAGTTTCGTGGCTCAGGTGGTGGCCACGAGCGACACCGAAGGCCGCCTGTCCCGCCTCGTGCTTATCGGCTCCGGGCCGGGCCTTGCCCCTGATCCGAGCATGCCCTCCCCGGTGAGCTCGTATTTCGCGAGGGTGAGTGATCCGATCGACTATCAGTTCGCCCGCGACTTTCAGTCAGGCACGGCATTCACGCCCCTGCCCCCCGCGTTCCTCGAGACGATGATCGCCGAGGTCCAGCGGGTTCCCGCCGCCATGTTCCATGAACTTGCGAAGGGGTCGGCCGACCCACAGCATGCCGAGAAGCTCGGCCGCATCAAGGCCAAGACCCTTCTCTTCTGGGGCGACAAAGACTCGATGTTCTCGAGGGCCGATCAGGACGGCCTGTTGAAGATCATTCCGGGGTCCCGGCTCATGGCCTACGCGAACAGCGGCCACGCTCTCCATTGGGAGTACCCCGAGCGTTTCGCGCAGGACCTTTCCGCGTTCGTGACGAAGTAGGAGACCGACCATGCAGGGACTGATGCAGGACGTGCCGTTGAACCTCCCGAGCCTGGTCCGTCACGCCGAGCGGCTGCACTCGCGGAAGCGGGTGATCACGAAAACCGCGGACGGCCTCAAGACCGCGACCTTCGCCGAGGTGATCGAACGCAGCCGTCGCCTGGCCGCGGCACTTCGCCAACTCGGGGTCCAGGGCGACGAGCGCGTGGCTACGCTGTGCTGGAACCATCAGCAGCATCTCGAGGTCTACATCGCCGCGCCCTGCATGGGCGCCGTGCTCCATACCCTCAACCTCCGTCTCTTCCCCGACGACATCGCCTACATCGTCTCTCACGCGGAAGACCGGGTGCTCGTGGTGGACAAGAGCCTCTGGCCGCTTTGGGAGAAGATCGCGGCCAAGGTGACGTGCGTGCGCGAGGTGATCGTCATCGATGACGTGGGCGGTCCGAGCATTCCCGGGACGCATGACTACGAAGACCTGCTCGCGAAAGCGGAGCCCCTCGACTACGCGCTCGATCTTCCCGAGCGGCAGGCCGCGGCGATGTGCTACACCTCGGGGACCACCGGACATCCGAAGGGCGTCGTGTACACGCACCGGTCGAACGTCCTTCACAGTTTCGCGCTTTCTCTGGTCGATTGTTTCGCGCTCGCCGAGAGCGATGTCGCCATCCTGGTGGTGCCCATGTTCCATGCCAACGCGTGGGGCCTGCCCTACGCGTGCCTCATGACCGGCGCCGACATGGTCTTCGCGGGCCGCTTCCTGGCCCCTGACGTCTGCGCGTCGCTCATCGTGGAGACGGGCGTGACCTGCGGGGGAGGGGTGCCCACGATTCTTCAGACCATGCTGGCTCCGCTCACGAAGGTGAAGGACAAGCTGGGCTCGCTCAATCGCCTGCTGTGCGGAGGCTCGGCCCTGCCGCCGGCACTCCAGGAGGCGTACCGGAAGGAACTGGGGATCAACGTGCTCCACGCCTGGGGCATGACCGAGACCTCGCCCCTCGGCACCATGGCGCGGCCGATGTCGATTCACAAGGATGCCTCCGATGGGACGGTGGCCCACGTCCGCAACTCGCAGGGACGCCCGATCTTCGGGGTGGAGATCCGTATCGTGGGCGACAGCGGCCTTGAACTGCCCTGGGACGGCAGGAGCGTCGGCGAGCTTCAGACCCGCGGAAACTGGGTGGCATCCTCCTACTATCGAGACGATGCCTCGCCGGAGAAATTCAAGGATGGCTGGCTCGCCACGGGCGACGTGGCCACCATCGATCCGCAGGGTTACATGCGCATCGCCGATCGCACCAAGGACCTGGTGAAGTCCGGCGGCGAGTGGATCTCCAGCGTCGCCATCGAGGGCCTGATCATGGGCCACCCGGATGTGGCCGAGGCCGCGGTGATCGCGGTGGCCCATCCGAAGTGGGACGAGCGGCCCCTCGCCTGCGTGGTGGCGAAACCCGAGGCGAAGGATCGCCTGACCAGGGATCAGATCATCGAGCATCTGCGCCCGCACATCGCGAAGTGGTGGCTGCCCGACGACGTAGTGTTCCTCGAGCAGATTCCCAAGACCTCGGTGGGAAAGTTCGACAAGAAGGTCCTGAGAGCCCAGTTCAAGGACCACGTCCTGCCCTAGGAGGGCCAAGGATCCCGGTTTGATGCCTTTGCATCAAGAGAACGAGTCGTTCGGCTCATGACGCGACGGCTTGAGGCAACTGATAGTGGAAGAAGCGAACCGGGAGGACAATTCCTGGTGTGAGACAAGTCCTCGTAACCTGGAGAGAATGATGCCCACGAGAAGAAGCCTCCTGAACTGGTTCCTCGGAACATCGGCAGGAGCGATGTGCGCCTCCGTGCTGTATCCGGTCGTGCGCTACCTGGTGCCGCCCGATATTCCCGAGGCCGCGACCTCGCGCACCGTGGCCTGCCGCGAGGGCGAGCTCAAGGCGAACGAGGGCAAGATCTTCGCTTTCGGCGGTCGCGCCGCCCTGGTCATTCACGGCGAGGAGGGCGAGTACAAGGCGGTCTCCGCGGTGTGCACGCATCTCAACTGCACCGTTCAATACCGCGGCGATGTCAAGCAGATCTGGTGCGCCTGCCACAACGGTTTCTACGACACCAACGGCCGGAACGTTTCCGGTCCGCCTCCGCGACCGCTCGAGTCGTACAAGGTGAACGTGGTGAACGGCGAAGTTGTGGTTTCGAAGTCATGATGACCCATCCCCGCGTGGCCGCCATCTGGAACTGGCTCGAGGAGCGCATCGGCATCTCGGAGATCGTGGCCATGGGGCGCCACAAGCAGGTTCCCCTTCACAAGCACTCGGTCTGGTACTACATGGGAGGGATGACGCTGTTCCTCTTCGGCGTCCAGGTGGTCACGGGCATTCTGCTCCTCCTCTACTATCGCCCGTCGTCGAGCGAAGCCTTCGAGAGCGTGCAGTTCCTGATGACGCGCGTTCCTTTCGGCTGGTTGATCCGATCGATTCACTCGTGGTCCGCGAATCTGCTGGTCTTCGTCCTGTTCCTCCACATGTTCAGCGCGTTCTTTCTGAAGGCGTTTCGCAAGCCGCGGGAACTGACCTGGCTCACCGGCGTCGGTCTCATGGCGTTGATGATGGGCTTCGGATTCTCCGGGTACCTTCTCCCCTGGAACACCCTCGCTTTCTTCGCCACCCAGGTAGGAACCGAGATCACGGGCCGGGTGCCGGTGATCGGCGAGTTCGCCCTTCGGCTTCTGCGCGGCGGCGATCAGGTCACGGGGGGAACCCTGACGCGCTTCTACGGCATTCACGTCGCCATCCTGCCCGCCATCACCACGGCCATCCTGGGCGCTCACCTGATGTTCGTTCAGAAGCTCGGCATGAGCGTCCCTCCGAGCGTCGAGGCCGAGGTCGAGCGGACGGGGAAGCCCCTGCGCTCCTATCCCTTCCTTCCGAGCTTCCTGCTTCGCGACGCCATCGGCTGGTGCGCGGCGGTCGGGGTTCTGGCCGGGCTCGCCGCCCTGTCTCCCTGGGAATTGGGGGTCAAGGCCGATCCGTACTCCTCGGCTCCCGCAGGCATTCGTCCCGAGTGGTACTTCGGCTGGATGTTCCAAAGCCTGAAGATGCTGCCCGCCCACATCCTCGGCTTCGAAGGCGAGGTGCTCGGAATCCTGGCGATCGGCGCTTTGGGCCTCGTCTGGTTCGTGGTGCCGTTCCTCGATCGCGAGCCCAAGCCCGGAAACAAGGTGAGCATCGCCTTTGTCGTGGGCGGCTGGCTCGCACTTGTCTACATGGCCGTCGCCACCGCGATGGTTTACTGGCCGGAGCGAGGCTGAAGCATGAGATCCTGGTTAGCCGTTACCTTCCTCGCCGTCGCGGGCTTCGCATGGAGTGCTCCGGAGGCCGCCAAGCCTCTGGTCAAGACCGCCGCCAAGCCCGCCGAGCCGCCCAAGCTGGACAGCACCTGCATCTCGTGCCACAAGCAGCTCAGCGAAGCCGCCCTCGAGCCCACGAAGCATCTCGACGACATCCATTTCCAAAGAGGCCTGTCCTGCCACGACTGCCATGGCGGCGATCCGACCAAGGGCGGTGACGACGACCCTTCGGCGGCACACGACGAGAAGAAGGGATGGAAGGGGAAGCCGACGCGACTCCAGATCCCGATCTTCTGCGCGAAGTGTCACGCGGATGCCGCCTACATGAAGACGTTCAATCCCGCGATCCGCGTGGACCAGCTGAGCGAGTACCGCACCTCGATGCATGGCAAGCGCAACGCCCTGGGAGACGACAAGACGGCGGTCTGCATAGATTGCCACGGCGTCCACGGAATCCGGGGGATCAAGGATCCGCGCTCCAAGGTCCACCCGCTCCAGGTCGCGGACACCTGCGCTCACTGCCACAACGACTCGGTGTTGATGGCCCAATATGACCTCCCCACCAATCAGCCCACTGCCTACAAGACGAGCGTTCATGCCAAGGCGCTGTATGACAAGGGCGACCTGTCGGCTCCCACGTGCAACGACTGCCACGGCAGCCACGGCGCCGCGCCTCCGGGTCTGCAGACCGTCGCTCAGGTCTGCGGGTCCTGCCAC
>JANMVV010000140.1:0-1542 GCA_031392925.1 Vicinamibacteria bacterium | reverse complement strand
GACCAGGGATTCCGCACCACGTGGAGGACGTGGGCCTGAGGCAGGTCACGGAGGATTTTATCGGTGTCCACGGTGATGATCGGGCTGTAGCCGACGTAGACGGTCTCACGACCGGAGCGGCGGTAGTCCTTCCACGCATCGAAGGTGGCCCGAAAGAATGCGGCCACATTGTTCCCGGTGCTGCGGCCAGAGGTTCGCACGTAGGCTTCGTAGATTCGGCCGCGTTCGTCGTCGCTCATGTCGAACGGCACCTGAGAGAACTTGCTCACCTGGGGCGTTCGGCTCCTCACCTTACCCTCCTCGTCGATGATCGCCTTGTAGTCCTGGGCCGCCGTGGCATCGAGCGCGAACACCGGCCAGCGATACTTCACCGGAAACACACTGGAGAGCATGTCGTTCACCAGTCGCGTGCCGGGCTGGGATTCGAACGGATAGACGAACAGCTCCGGATGTCCATCCAGGAAGCGATGCGTCGTGTTGCCGCCGTTCTCGTACATGGCACCGATCATGAGGAGGCGAAAGTCTTGGCTGTCCATGGTTCTCCGGGGCTCAGTTGATACGAAAGGTCTGGAAGAATTCGATCTCCCGCCGCGACTGGCGCGGCCCGATGGGGAAGGGCAGGCCCGAGCACTTCTGGTTCTCCATCCAGTCGATGGCGAACACCTGGCTGCCGTAGGGCCAGTCGAGGCTGCCCAGCACGCGGCCGGAGGAAACCGAGACGGCGTGAACCGCGCAACGGCTGTTCGCTACGTCGAGGCCAGGCGCGTAGCCGGAGTAGCGCGGTATCACCCGCGAGGTGGCCACGAACGCGATGTCGCCGACCAGGCAGAGTCCGCGGGTCCAGCCTGGAAAACGAGAAACCACCTCGAGCGCGCCCCGTGAGACGAAGCCCAGCTCGCCATACCCGCTGTTGGCCACCCAAAGCTTTTCGCCGGACCGCCGCGCGGAGTGGGGGCGCGTGAGGCCGGTGCAGACGGGCTCGCGAGTGCGCCCGGAGAAGATCACGCCCCGCCGATCGACGGGATAGTTGAGATGCCCAGGGCGCAGGCGGCTCACCGAGGTCGAGGACGCGGAAAAGAATGACTCCCGAATACTCGACCCAAGGGCGATCGAGTTCAACTGAATGTGATTCCGGTCCCGCACCGGTTTCCCCGCGCGCTCGATGCAGCGCGGCCACCAGACGGGGGTGAAGGTTCCGTCAGGCATGAGCCTGACCACTTCGTTGTGTCCGGTTGCGTTTCCGTACAGCGTGGAACCGAGCACGGCCAGATCGTGCAGGTACAGGCTGCCCGGATAGAACGTCGACGACACCGGCACCAATGACCCGCTCGGCAAAGGTCGCGTGCCCGCCTTGGCGTGGTCCCCTCTGCCCCGGGTGGGCCGGAGGGTAAACACCTGGTTGGGGTTGCGCGTACTGGCCACGTACACGCGGTTCTCCTGACGATCCACGGCGAGGCCCGAGGGATGAGGCAGGGGGAGGAAGCTCAGTCGGGGCCGACCTTGAGGAGCGCTCACCGCCACCACGAGATGCTCATATTCGCG
>JANMVV010000093.1:0-7375 GCA_031392925.1 Vicinamibacteria bacterium | reverse complement strand
GCCTCTGGCGCAATGTCGGCGCCGTTGGGCCAGGCGATGGTTCCGCCATCAAGAAAGAACCGCTGGAAGTACTTCACATCCTTGAGCGGCTCGAACACGGGGCCCTTGAGCCAGGGTCGAAAGTCGACGGTCTTCGTTGTTGCGTCCTCGAAGACGAGGCGGATGCGAAATGGCCCGTCGTGCTTTGCTTCAATTACGGTCGGGAGGGTCATCGCCATCTCAGTTTAGTGGCTCTATTCGGTCGAGGGCTCGCCCGGCTCTCATGTTTCGCCAGTTGGCTTCAAGGGCTGCGTGATGCAATTTCGCCCATTCAGCGATGTGGCGCCTTGCCGTGGCCGAGCGAATGTTCCCGGCGATCAACTTGCCATCGAAGGTGAACTTGGCCCGTTGGCCCTGATACTCCGCGTGAAAGTGCGCCGGGTCGTGATCCTCGTAGTACATCCGGATCACGATGCGAGGCGCGCCGTGTGAGGTCCGCGCCAGGCCGCTAATTCCAGCGGAAGCTAAAGCCTGATCTTCCTCAACAACGCTTTGAAACGCGGCTCCGAGCGCAGGCCGTCGAACATCTTGTCCTGGCCGATCCACGGCAACGTCTGTGAGTCAGCAGCCAGCGCACGTTCCAGGTTGTCGATGCTCGCTTCCCGCTCCCCGAGCCCGAGGTTCGCCACCGCCATGTTGAACGGGAGAACACCTCCACCGCCGGAGACCTTCTTGAGGGCTTCGAGCTCGGCCGCGGCGGCTTTTCTGTCCCCGCTCATTCCGTGCGCGAAGGACAGGAACGCGCTGACGAAAGGCGGCGCACCCAGGCCCTTGGCCTTCTCGAAGAAGGGAATGGCCTCCCGGTACTTGCCTTCCTGAATGTCGACCCACCCTTCGAGCATGACGGAGAGGAAATATGTGGGATCGAGCGCCTCGGCCTTCCGGCCCAGATCCAAGGCCCTCTTGTAATCGCCGCTGAACATGTACGTCATCGACGAGTCGAGCAGCACCTGGGGTGAGAGGGGATCGAGCTCCATCGCGAGCCGCCCCTCGGTTTTCGCCTCGGCGTGTCGACCCTGCAGCGCCAGTCCCAGGCCGAACTGATCGTGCGCGAAAGCGTAGTTGGGGTTCAAGGCAAACGCTTTGCGAAACTCCTGCTCGGATCCGACCCAGTCCTTGTCGTAGAAGAGCTTGAAGTTTGCGACGGAGGTGTGGGCTTCGGCGGAACCGGGATCAAGCTCGACCGCCTTTTCCGCCGCTGCCTTGGCCTTGGGCTTTTCCCGTGACGAAGTGGTGAAGCCTTCGTTGTAGCCCGCCCACAAGGAGGCGTCGGACAGGCCCGAATAGGCCGCCGCGTAACCGGGGTCGAGCTTGATCGACTCTTCGAACTGGGCGATCGCCTTCTGAAGGTTCTCATTGCTTGGGCGGTTGAAGAAATACCGCGCACGCAGGTAGGCGTCATGACTCTCGGGACTGACACTTCGCGCGGAGGCGAGGCGCTGCTCTTCGCCCGGAGTCAACTGAACGTTGATCTCACGCGCGATTGCGGATGCCATCTCACCCTGAAGGGTCAGAACGTCGCGTGAACTGCCTTCGAAGGTCTTGGCCCAGATGTGTTGATCGGCGCGCGCGTCGATGAGCTGCACCGTGATCCGGACGCGGTCCTTGACCCGCTGAACCGATCCCTCCACCACCGCGTCGACATTGAGGCGCCGGGCGATCTCGGGTGTCGCCGGACGCTGCTTGCCCTGGAACTGCATGGCCGATCCGCGCGAGGTGACACGCAGCCGGCTGATGGTGGCGAGATTCCCGGTGAGTTCGTCGGTCATACCCTCGGCGAAGTAGTCCTGCTTCTGGTCGCCGGAGTAGTTGTCGAGGGGAAGGACCGCGATGGACTGAAACTGCGGAGCCACGGGTGCGGTGGCCGCAGGTGCGGCCGACGACGCCGGAGGCGCCTGATTGCCTCGCGTCGCCAGATACCCGACGGTTCCCAGGGCGATCAACGCCGCGGTCGCGGCCGCGACGGTGTTTCCCCAGGAAGGCGCCGCCCGCACGGCGACTGTCGCCTCCTGAGGGTCGACACTTTCGCCCAGGTCGAGCCGTCGCAGTTCCGTTCTCACCTCGGACATCGATCCAAAGCGCTGCCCGGGGTCCTTCGCCAGCAGGCGTACCGCGAGCGCGCGCATCCGGGGCGACGTCCCTTCGGTCAGGACCGGCGGTTCGCGAAGCACCGCGGAAAGAGTCTCCGCGGATGTGGGCTGCTTGAACGGATGCTTCCCGTTCATCATCTCCACCAGGATCACGCCGAACGAAAAGACGTCCGATCGCGCGTCGAGCCTTTGCCCTTTGATCTGCTCCGGCGACATGTAGCTGGGTGTGCCCAGGACGGTCCCGGGGTTCGTCAGCTCGGGCCCCAGTTCGCCCGTCGCTTCGTCCTGGGAAGGGGAAGCGGACACCCGCTTGGCCAGGCCGAAGTCCATGATCTTCACGTGACCTTGCCCGGTCAGCATGATGTTCGCGGGCTTCAGGTCGCGATGGATGAATCCACGCGCATGAGCTTCCTGCAAGGCCTCGGCGATTTCTCCCGCCACGTGCACGACCTGTGCCCTAGGCATCCGTCCCTGGCGCAGCCGCTGATGCAGCGTTTCGCCCTCGATGTATTCCATGACCAGGAAGACCGCCCCCTCGTGTTCGCCGATCTCGAACACCTTGCAGATATAGGGATGATCGAGCGCAGCCGCGGCCATGGCCTCGAAACGAAGACGTTCCCGCGCCTGAAGGTCGTCGGTCGAGCTCAGAGGAAGCAGCTTGATGGCGACCAGACGATCCAGTCGCGGGTCGCGGGCGCGATAGACGACACCCATCCCCCCTTCGCCGAGCGGCGACACGATTTCATACGGTCCAATGTGCGCGCCGGGGCTCAGGTTCAAGGGAGTGGCGCGACTTTAGCGGGTGCCGAGGCCGCTTGGGGTTCGCTTAGAGATCCTCGGGGCGCAGTCCCGTGCGCTTGCCGATTTGAGCGAGCATCCGAGGCCCGATCTCCTCGCCGTCGTGAAACGCGAATGGAAAGGGCGGCCGACCTGAAAGCTCCAGAAGCTTGTGCGACCCCTTGGTTCGAGTGTGCTTCCAGCCGATCCGAAGAAGCGCGGCGTAGACACGGCCGGCCTTGCTGGAGGGCCAGCTACGCGACAAAGTGCAATTCGCTGAACGTCGTTGGCTTCCGGGTCTTGCGACCGGTGGCCGCGGATTCGCCAGCGTTCAACCGATCTGCCAGCACCTCCAGGGCGATGGCCTTCGCTTTGCGGACCGCCTCGGCTCTTGTGGCGCCATACGCAAGCGCTCCAACGGGGTCGATGGCGGCGATCCATCGGCCGTCGACTTCCTTTTGAACTTCTACGGATAGCTTCACCGGATGAGTATGCCACGGCGTCGCGGTGTACCGAATGTGGCGGGACGGTGACTACAGCGGGAAGACGCGGGTGCGCGGCAGGTGTTCGAGGTCAGCCGCGCCTTGGTGAGACCTGGCGTAACGTCGTCGATCTCGAGCTTTCCACGGTCAGGCCGCACACGCCCTTAACGACAAGGAGACCCTCCATGACTCGTATCCTTCCGACCACTCTGGCCTTGTGCGCCCAGCTGGCTCTGATTGCCTCACCTTCCACGGCCGAAGAACGCTGGAGTGCTATGCAGGCCCAGGCCTGGTACGACAAGCAACCCTGGCTGGTCGGCAGCAACTACAACCCGGCAAGCGCCATCAACGAGCTCGAGATGTGGCAGGCGGATACGTTCGATCCTTTGGGCATCGACCGTGAGTTCGGCTGGGCCGAGTCGATCGGCATGAACACGATGCGCGTGTATCTGCACAACCTGCTGTGGGAGCAGGACGCCCCAGGCTTCAAGAAACGCATCGATGCATTCCTGAAGGTCGCGGCAAATCACAAGATCCGCCCGATGTTCGTGCTGTTCGACAGCTGCTGGGATCCGGAACCGAAATTGGGGCCGCAGCATCCGCCCATTCCGGGCGTTCACAACTCCGGCTGGGTGCAGGCGCCGGGCCGAGCGCGGCTCGAGGATGCGTCGCAATACCCGAAGCTCCGCGCCTACGTCCTTGACGTGGTGGGCAGTTTTGCCGGGGACGAGCGCGTCCTCGCGTGGGACGTCTGGAACGAACCCGACAACGACGGGGGCGGCAACTACCCGAAACATCGCGACAAGCAGAAATACGTCGAGCTGCTGCTGGGGCAGGTGTTCGAATGGGCGCGTTCCCGTAACCCCGTGCAGCCGCTCACCAGCGGGCTATGGAAGGGCGATGACTGGTCGTACGAAAAGCTTGGCGCAATTGAAAAGATCCAGGTCGATCAATCGGACGTCATTTCGTTCCATGACTACAACTGGCCCGAGTCGTTCGATCGCCGCGCGAAGCAATTGCAGAAGTATGGCCGGCCGTTGCTGTGCACGGAGTACATGGCTCGCGGCAATGGCTCGACGTTCGATGGCACGCTGCCGCTCGGCAAGAAGTTCAACATAGCCATGATCAACTGGGGCCTGGTCGACGGCAAGTCGCAGACGCGACTGCCATGGGATTCCTGGAAGAAGCCTTACACCTCCGAGGAGCCCACGATCTGGTTCCACGAAGTGTTCAGGAAAGATGGAACGCCTTACCGCAAGGCTGAGACCGACCTCATCAAGCGTCTGACCGCAGCACCCCGCGGCGTTGTTCCGCTGAATTGAGACGCTAGGGTCGACGGCCAGCCTTTCGCCTCGAGTTTCGCGATCCGTGCTCTATTCATCGACGGCCTTGGTCTTGCGATTCTTCGTAGGCATGGGGTAGCCGCTATCTGGCTGATTCGATTCGACCGCGCCAATATCCAGGCTCGCGACTGCAGTGCATGATGGCGAGGATGAGGATGTAGTCAGCCTCTATTGTGTACAGGACCGCATAGGGGAAAACGTGGACGAGGCAGCGCCTCACATCGTCCTCAAAGAGGGCCCACCGAGTCGGCGCATCGGCGACGCTGCGAACAGCCGACTCGACGCATTCGATGAAGCGAAGCTCGAGAGCCGCCTTCCGATCCGCGTAGTAGCGAGCTGCGCCTTCGTATTCGGCGATGGCGTCCGGATGGAACCGGTACTTCAACGCCCGACGGAGTTGCGGACGCGCGCGAGGGCCTCTTCGCCTGGAATCGCCTCTACGCGACCGCTGCGGACGTCATCACGCCGGCGCAGGGCCTCGGCAGCCCAAAGCTGCCGGATGTAACCGTCTTCCGCCGGATCGAGGCTTTCGACGAGGCGGTCCGCTAGCTGCGCGCGAGCTTCACTGGGAAGCGCCAGGGCCTCTTCTGCGATCTGCTCCACGGTCATGCGTTCCATTCTGGTCACGATGATAGTCGTCGTGACTGGACCGGCAAAGTGGGCCTTTCGTTTGGGACACTGAAGGGTATGGAAGTCCGGATTGAGGGTGAACCTCTTGAAGAACTCGTGATCGCGCAGAGGCTCGAAAACTCCGCCCGAAACCTCATCTGAGAGGTCGACTTCGCCTTGACGGCCATCGTCGTAACTCAACCAAAGGCGATATTCGCCCACGACTCGGGCGCCGATGAGTTGGGGAGGTGTCATTCGATATCGCCCTCCTGGGAAGGCCAACCCAAAAGTACCAGCCCGTCTCGGATGGAGATGGCTGCTTCCGCCTCCCCGTAGCGAGCGTGAAAGTGGGGCGGAACCGGCTGATTTCGGGCACGAAACGCCTTTCCGGGAGAGTGCTCCTACCTTATCGGCACGTCCATCCGGATGGGGACCACTCGCAGGACGCTCGACAGCATGGCGACGCCCTGTCTGTGAACGCCATCGGGGCGCACTGGCCGCCCATTTCGTCCCGCGGCTCGCCCTCCAACTTCCCGGCTGAACAAGCAGGAGTACGGTGACCACAGCTTAGGAGGACGTTCAGGTGGATGCCTGACGGAAACGCTCTCCTCGAAACGGGTCGCCCCGCATGTGGTAGCCGTGTTGTTCCCAGTGCCAGGGAGAGGACCTCGCGGATGGGCACGCCCTCCCAGCGGTTGTCGAACGTGCTCCAGCGGGTCACGCAGTGGAAGTCGGTGACGATCTCCACGCGAGGCAGCGCGGTCATCTGCGTCCAGTTCAGCGTGAGGGGCGCCTCCACGAGGCCGCCGGTCTTGAAGTGCCACGTCGCCGCATCGAAGACAGGATCGGCCCCGACGTGCAGGACCGGCCATTTGAGGGAAGCGGACTGGCCGGGCGGCAGGCGACCCTCCTCGCGCATCCGCTTCTCGAGGAGCTGCCGTGGTTCCTCACCCTTCAAGTAACTGGAGTGCACCACCGGGACGACTGTACGCCAAAGCGGCCCACGGCGCGTGCGTCGATGAGTTGGGGGAGTGTCATTCGAGCGGTTCGAACCTGACCGGTAGTTGGCATGAAGGAACTATCGCGGGCCGCGGTCGCGAAGCGAACGTCCGTTGCCGTGCGGCGTAGACTCGCGCCGATGACGCCCGAAGAATGGCGAAAGCGCGGTCGGGACCTCGCCGTTCCCGAGGGCAACCTCTTCATGATCGAGGTCGGCGCCGAGACGGACCGCGTCCCGGTTCTGGTGCTTCACGGCTTTCCCACAGCATCGTGGGACTTCGAGGAGGCGGCCGCGATCGTTGCGCAGGGCCGTCGCGTCGTTCTCTTCGACTTCCTCGGCTTCGGCTTCTCGTCGAAGCCACGAGACCTCGGCTATTCGTTGTTCGAGCAAGCCGACGTCGCGTGCGCCATAGCACGGGCCGCCAAGATCGAAAGAGCACATCTGTGGACGCACGACATGGGGACGAGCGTCGCCACCGAGCTCCTGGCGCGACGCGAGCGCGGGCTCCTGCCGTTCGAGATCGCCAGCGTGACGCTGCACAACGGCAGCGTTCACATCGGAATGGCGCACCTCAGCGTCGTCCAAAAGCTCTTGAAGAGCCGCGCCGGCGACCTCGTCTCTCGCTTCATGGGGAAGAGCACGTTCTCGCTGCAGATGAAACGCATCTGCGGCAAGCCGCCGACCGAGGCGGCCCTCGAGGGGATGTGGAACCTCCTCTCACGTGACGAAGGCACGCGCCGCCTGCCACGGATCATTCACTACAACGACGATCGCGCGCTGCACGCGGGACGCTGGATCGGAGCCCTCCGACGGCTCGATCTGCCCATGCTGGTCGCGTGGGGCGCCCTCGACCCGATATCGCTGATGTCCATCGGCGAGCGCCTCGCGCGTGAAACGCAAGGCGCGCGTCTCGTTCGCTGGGACGACCTCGGGCACTATCCGCACATGGAGGACCCCGGACGCGTGGCCAAGACGCTCATGGAGTTTCTGGCGGACCTCGGCTGAGGAAGCCGCTCGCAGGTTCCACCAGTCCAA
>JANMVV010000453.1:0-4762 GCA_031392925.1 Vicinamibacteria bacterium | reverse complement strand
GGCTTGACGATTTCGACGCGCAGTTCCGCCCAGCCGACGTGTTCGAAGTACTCGACGCGAAGGGCGTGACGTCCGGCGCCGATCGGCGCTTCGTCGACGATCGACTCGTGAACATCCCATCGATCAATGACCAGTTTTCCGTCCACCCATACGCGTACGCCGTCGTCGGAGATCGTTCGCAGGACGAACCGGCCGGGCGGCAGATCCACGACGCCTTCGCCGATCATCGCCAGGTGGTCATTCGGCAGACCGCTGGCGATCGCGCGGCCTGACAGATAGTCGATGCGGTCGCTGGTGGTTTCGAGGACCGGCTTGTGCGCCGAGAGGAGGGCGAGGTCCGGGACCGGCGTCTTGGAGCCGCTGGTGTCGAAGAAGGCGAGCCGCCAATCGACCGGGACGAAGAACCTGGAGTAACTGAAGTCGCGACCGGCCACGTCGCGAAGCGTGACCGTGAAGTCGACGACACGGCGGTCTTCGGGGGTCACGATCATCTCGCCCGGAATCGAACCGGATCGGGCCGATGCCTTGGCACCGCGAATCGAGCGCAGCGTCCACTTCTGCGGCGGGCCGAGCACGCGCAGCCGGAGCGGCGTTTCGTCGGATCGTCCCGCCGGCCACAATTTCGGCGCCGTCCAATCGTAGGGACCCCACTCGTCGACGATGATGAACTCACGGCCGCGACGGGCGCCCGGTGGAAGCATCGCGTCGATACCGTCGCTCATTCGTTCGGGAGCCGCGGGAAGGGCCGGCGCGCTGCTTGAATCGAGGACGACGTCGTCGGTCCCGGTGATCTGCGTCGGCGTCTTCACGCCGGTCATGGTGTTGGCGGTGATCGCATAGTCGCGGCTGCGCGTGTCGCGGCTCTTTGGATATCCCCAGTCCGGGTCCTGGATTTCGCTTGTCCACAGCCTGACGCCGATGTCGTCGCCGGTGAAGGTATTAGAGGCGATGACGTTGTTCTGCCCGTGTTCGATGGCGATCGCTTCCTGGTTGCGCGCGAACGTGTTGCCCGCAATCAGGGAATCGAAGCTGTAGCCGCCCCACACTCCGTGCCAGTTCTCCTCGACGCGGTTGTTGATGAAGCGATTGCGGCTGAAGGTCGCCTCGATGCCGTTGGTGGGCGCGTGAGAGAAATCGTTGCCGTAGAACAGATTGTCGTTGGAGCCGCCCTGACCGGTGTCCATGGTCGACTGGCCCGCCCAGAGAAAGAGGCCGTCACCGCTGTGGGTGATCGAGTTATAGGCAACAACGTTGCGGCTGCTCTGCTCGTACATCAGGAGGCCGGCGGAGTCCTGGCCGCGGTTGTAGAAGCCGTGGCTGTAACCACGGACGCACCAGTCGATCCGGTTGTGCATCACTTTGCTGTCGGTGACGCGGTACAGGCCGATGCCGAGGCTCGACAGGAACGAGAACTCGTTATTCCAGATGGTGAGATTCCGGGAACGGGTGATCATCAAACCGTTCTGGCCCTGTCGCGCAGTGTTGCGATCGATCCGGCCACCGTCTATATCCGTCAGGTAGAGGCCGGCGCCGTAACGCAGCCACTCGTCCTTTTCGTTGTGGTGATACGACATCCAATCAACCAGGCTTTCCTTCTCGACGCGGCTGTACAGGCGCTGCTTCCAGTTGCGGCTGACGTCGTTGCCGGAGAGGCGCAGGTCCTTCACGTTTCGGGCGAGGATGCCGACCTTGAAGCCGCGGATTCGGGCATTGCGGATGGAGACGTGCTCACCGCCATCGATCAGGATGGCGAGACCGGCGTACTGGTCCGTCCTGGCCGAGTCCGGCGATCCGATGAGCTCGACGCCGCCCAGGTCGAGAGCGATGTTGGAGCCGCGAATCGTGATGACGGGCGCTTCAACACCGGCGCTGGCGATCCGGTACACGCCCCGTCGCAGCGTGGTGTTTCGATCGATCACGAGGCCGGCGCGGATCACCGTGGTGTCCTGCGCGGCCGGCGGCGGAATCACGGCCAGCGCGGCGAGGATCAGGACGGGGAAGAGCATCGAGGCATGGGGAACGCTACCGCTCCCCCTCAGCCTCGAGCATCGCCACATCCGCGAGATCCTTGGGGCGTCCCGCCGATCTCTTGTTGGTTAGAAGGTCCGCGCGGGAAAGAACGGGAACCAGGAGTCCGGCGACCTCGACCCTGTGTCGGCGGTCCCAGGCCTGAGCGAACTCCACCGCGGTAATCCCGGTCAGAACGTCGATCCGGCGCGGCGGCAAACCGATCTGAATGACGCGGTCCGTCGCCGTCAGGTCGGCAACACCGACACCCATTGAGCCAAGCGGGGCGCCGAAGCCCGCGAGGGCGCGAAAGACCTTCTGGGCATTCGTCGGATCGGCATCGACCCAGACATCGATGTCTCCCGTGGCACGAGGCACACCGTGGGCGGCCATGGCATGCGCTCCCACAACCAGGAACCGCGCGCCCTCCCCCAGAAGGAGGCGCAGCAGATCCACAAAGTCCTCGTTCAATCGACCACGGGCTCGCCGAGGCGGCGGATGCGCACAGGCCAGGTGTCGCGGGGCGTTCGCTCGGTCAGCCGCCCGCCCCACGAATAGGAGTCGACCGCTAGTCGCCACATGGCGTCCCACGCTGAACCCTGGACGCCTTCTGCCTGAAGCCCCTCCGGCGGCTCCTCACCGAGGCGATAGCTCCGGACGGGCCATGCGGCACGCCGCAGGCGACGCTCCGCCGGAGACTCCACGGTGGCGCGAGGTGAGCCAGACATGCCTCACATTCTAGTGCCGGGCCGGGATCGCCAGGATCCCGCGGAATGGCTCCGCTCAGCGGCGCTGCTTGCAGCTGCGGTCTGAATTAGGCTTCCCCCCCTGAAAGAAGAAGGGCGCGAAATGGAGACTCCGTGGATCTGAAGCGCGCTGTGATCGACCTCATGCCGGCCCCGCTGGTCCGGACCTTTGCGGCGCCCTACATCGCGGGCAAGGGCGTCAAAAGCGGCGTGGCGAAAGCGGACGACCTGCACAAGCGACTTGGCCTGTACTCCTCCATCGATCTGCTGGGCGAGGAGGTGTTTCTGCGCGAGGACGTGGAGGCCACGGTGCAGGTCTACTTCCGCATGATCGAGGCGCTGAAGGACCGCCCCTACGCGAGCATCAGCCTGAAGCCAACCCAGATCGGCATCAACCAGAGTCTGGGCTACTGCCAGGACAACCTGCGTCGGATCACCGCCGCGGCCTCCGTCCACGGGATGCGCATCACTCTGGACATGGAGGACCGGACCCTCACCGACGCCAGCCTGCTGATGTACAAGGCCATTCGCAACCAGTTCGACAATATCGGTATCGTGCTGCAAAGCCGCCTCTTCCGCACTCCCGAAGACATCAAGTCTCTGCACACCAAGCCCTGCAGGGTCCGCATCTGCATCGGGATCTACAACGAACGCGCCGAGGTCGCTTTGCAGGACAAGCCCGACATGAAAGCCAGGCTCTTCGAGCAGGTGCAACTGCTGCTGGACCACGGCCACTATCCCGAGATCGCCACTCACGACGAGCCTTTGGTCCGCCGGTGCATCGAGCACCTCGACAAGCGGGGAGTGCCGAAGGACGCCTACGAATTCCAGATGCTCCTGGGCGTGCCCCGGAGCGAACTGCAGCGGGAGATCGTCAAGCGCGGGCAGATCATGCGGCTCTATGTCCCCTTCGCGGAGGAATGGAAGTACGCCATCCGCTATCTCAAGCGCCGCCTTGCCGCCAGTCCATCCATGGCTCTCATGGTGATGAAGAACCTGTCCGGCAGGTAGAGAAATGAGGCATTGGGCTCATGGCCTGGCCACGACGGTCTCACATACGCTCGCGGTGAAGGCGGGGTCTTTGGATCTGAGTCATCAGGCATGACTCGAAGAGCCCCCGCAGGTTTGACCAAACCAGGAAAGCCATGGAAAAGAAACCGACGAACCTGATTCAGGAAGCGGACGCGGCGCTGCAGATCGCGTCCCAGGAGAGGATGAAGCCCGAAGAAGACGTGGTGGCCTACTCGGTCTGCCACAACTCGCGCCTTTCCATCCGGTTATATCTGGTCGCCTACTTGCAGAAGCACGGGGTCGATGCCGAGGCCGGCTGGAGCATCAGCGAGCTGTTGAAAGGATGCGCGGCGGTCAATCCGGACTTTTCGAAGGTCGATGTTTCGGAGATCGAGTGCCGGGGGGGTAAGGGCGACCGGAACGAGTATTGCCTGGCCGTGGCCCAGGTGACAAGCTGCTTCGAAGCCGCGAACGAAGTCAAGAAGCTGATCCACTCGATTCCCTGATCCGCGGGCCGTCCGTACTTCCCCGCCGTCTCAGTTACGCAACGAGCAGCCGAAGCCCTTCTCGTACGTCGCGGTCGCGGTGGAGATGCCAAGGGCGCTGGCCGTCACTTCCTCCGCCCCGACGCGGATCGAGACAAGCCTCCGGGCGAGCGGGTCGAGGTCGGTCTTACATCTTTCGAGCGTGCGGCCGCTGACCCAGAGACAGGCGCAGGTCTGCTGGGCGCTATAGCCGGCGCCGGCGGCGAGCAGACCGGAAACGCGGAGCCTCCTCCACGCTCCGGCCGCGGCCAGGAGGATCGCGAAGGCCACGAGGCCAAGGAGGAGGACGTTGCGCTGTCGGTTGGCTTTCATTACCATGCCGCGACAATGCTAGCGCGGATCAATTGGACGGCAGCCCGCGTGGGCGACGTCCTTCGCGGTTCATCCAATCGGGCGGCCATACCACGGGCCGCCGCCCTGCTTGTCGCCATGATCGGGGTCGCGCCGACGGCA
>JANMVV010000443.1:0-10546 GCA_031392925.1 Vicinamibacteria bacterium | reverse complement strand
GGACGTGGATTCTCGCGAGTCTTTTTCTCGCGGCCTGCGGGGGCGCCCCTCAGGGGCCGGGCGGGCCCGGGGGTGGCATGCCTCCGATGGCGGTGGAGATCGTGAGCCTCGCGCTCAAGCCGGTGGAACAGACGACCGAGTTCGTGGCCTCCCTGAAGTCGAGGCGCTCCAGCACCATCCAGCCCCAGGTCGAAGGCTTCGTCACCCGGATCGCGGTGAGGTCGGGAGAACGGGTCGCGCAGGGCGCGGTGCTCTTCGAAGTCGATTCCGCTCCGCAGCAGGCCGCCCTCGCCTCGCAACAATCGATGCGAGCCATGCGGTCGGCCGAGGTCGAGTACGCTCGCCAGCAGGCGACGCGAACCCGGAAGCTGTTCGAGGCGGGCGCGGCCAGCCAGCGCGATGCCGAAGAGGCCGACACCGCCCTTCGCACCACCGAGGCCCAGCTCAAGGCCTCCGAAGAGCAGGTGAGCCAGCAGCGGGCCGAACTTGGTTATTACAAGGTGACGGCCCCGGCCTCGGGAGTGGTGGGCGACATTCCCGTGCGGGTCGGCGACCGGGTCACGAAGTCGACGATGCTGACCACGGTGGACGAGAACGACGCGCTCGAGGTCTATGTGAGCGTGCCCGTATCGCAGGCCGGAGAACTGAAGGTCGGGCTGCCGGTGCGGATCATGGAGGACGGAAAGGTGATCGCCACCAACCGCATCACCTTCGTCTCGCCCAACGTCGATGACGCCACCCAGACCATCCTGGCCAAGGCCACCCTGGTCGAAGGCAGGGGCAAGTTCCGCTCCGACCAGTTCATCCGGGTGCGCATCGTGTGGAGTTCGGAGCCCGGGCTCACCGTTCCCGTCACCTCGGTGATGCGCGTCAACGGCCAGTACTTTGCGTTCGTGGCGGAGAAGACGGACAAGGGACTGGTGGCCAGGCAGCACGCGGTCCAGCTCGGCGACATCATCGGAAACGACTACGTGGTGCGCGACGGCTTGAAGACGGGCCAGCAGCTGATCGTCGGCGGTCTGCAGAAGATTGGCGACGGCGCTGCCGTCAGCATCGCGGCGCCCGCGCCCGAAGCCCCCGCCCCTCAGCCAACGAAGGGCAAGTAGGCCATGCTCGCTGACGTCTTTATCCGAAGGCCCGTCCTTTCGACGGTCTGCTCGCTCCTGATCATTCTGGCCGGGGCGGTGGCCATTCCCACCCTGCCCATCGCGCGCTACCCTGATCTCGCCCCACCCTCCCTCACCGTCACCGCGATCTACACGGGTGCCAATGCCCAGTCGGTCGAGAGTGCGGTCACCACACCCCTCGAACAGGCCATCAACGGCGTGGAGGGAATGGCGTACCTCACCTCCTCCAGCACCAATAGCGGCTTCTCCACCATCAACGTCACCTTCGACATCGACCGCGACATCGATCTTGCGGCCGTCGACGTGCAGAACCGCGTAAACCAAGCGCTCGGCCGCATGCCCCAAGACGTCCGCACCAACGGCATCAGCGTCTTGAAGAACACCACGGGCTTCATGGGCGGCCTCGGCTTCTTCTCGAAGGACAACCGCTACACCTCCCAGTTCATCAGCAACTACATCGACCTCTACGTGCGCGACGCTCTCAAGAGGGTGAAGGGCGTGGGCGACGTGATGATCTTCGGCGAGCGCAAGTTCGCCATGCGGCTGTGGCTCGATCCCGCCAAGCTCGCGGGCCGGAGGATCACCGCGGCCGATGTGGTGAACGCGCTTCGCGAGCAGAACGTGCAGGTGGCCGCGGGTGCTTTGGGCGACGCGCCGTCCGCGCTCGATCAGTCGTTCACCATCAGCGTGCGCGCCATGGGCCGGCTGTCCGAAGCCAGCCAGTTCGGGGACGTGGTCATCAAGGCGGGCCGGGACGGAGCGATGGTGCGGGTCAAGGACGTCGGCCGGGTGGAGCTCGGCGCCGAGACCTACGCGTCCAACCTCCGGTTCATTGGCCTCGAGGCCCAGGGCATCGGCGTCACTCTCCTGCCTTCGGCGAACGCCATCGACGTCTTCAAGGGCGTCATGGCGGAAATGGCGAGGCTCGAGAAGAATTTCCCGCCCGGCCTCGAATGGCGGGTGGCCTTCGACAACGTCGTGGTCGTTCGTGAATCGATCGTCGAAGTGGTGAAGACCCTGGCCGAGGCCATCGTCCTCGTCATCCTGGTGATGTTCCTCTTCCTCCAGAACTGGCGCAGCACTCTCATCCCGGCCATCACCATCCCGGTGTCGCTCGTCGGCACCTTCGCGTTCATCAAGCTCTTCCACTTCTCGATCAACACCCTGACCCTGTTCGGCATCGTGCTCGCCACCGGCATCGTGGTCGACGACGCCATCGTGGTCATCGAGAACATCGAAAGACACATGAGCGAGTTCCACAAGTCCGCGAGGCGCGCGGCCATCGACGCCATGCGCGAGGTGTTCGGCGCGGTCATCGTGATCGGCCTCGTCCTCGTCTCGGTGTTCGTGCCGGTGGCCTTCTTCCCCGGCGTCACCGGAAGGCTCTACCAGCAGTTCTCGCTCACCATCGCGTTCGCGGTGGTGCTGTCGGTGTTCAACGCGGTCACGCTGACTCCGGCCCTTTCGGCACTCCTGCTCGACAAGGAGAGTCACACCCACGGCCGCTTCTTCACCTTCTTCAACCGGATGGTGGATCGCGGCACCGCCGCCTACGCGGCGTTCGTGCGCCGGGCCTTGGGCCTGCGCACCGCCATGATCGTGCTCTTCCTCGGTGGTCTCCTCGCGACCTGGGGCGTTTACCGGATCGTGCCCTCGGCCTTCGTCCCGGAAGAGGACGAGGGCTACATCATGACCCTGGTCCAGGCTCCCGCCGGCGCCTCCCTCGAGTACTCGAACAAGATCGCGTCGCAGGCCGAGCAGATCATGCTCAAGGACCCGGACGTGATGGCCACGTTCTCGGTCATGGGCTTCAGTTTCTCGGGGGCCGCGCCGAACAACGGGATGATCTTCACCCGACTCAAGGACTACGCCGATCGGCCCGGAAAGGCACATTCGCTCAACACCGTCCTGGACCGGTTGCGCTGGCCGCTCCTCAGCATTCCCGGCGCGATTGTCGTGTCCTTCCCGCCCCCGGCCATCCAGGGACTCTCGCAGTTCGCCGGCTTTCAGTTCGAGCTCCTCGATCAGACCGGCGCCCCCAGCCTCGATGGCCTGGCCGGCACCATGGGCGGCCTGATCGGCGAGGCCACGAAGGGCGGCAAGGTGCAGGGCCTCTTCGCCAGCTTCCGCGCCGACGATCCGCAGCTCGTGGTCGACATCGACCGCGACAAGGCGCGGAGCCTCGGCCTGCCGCTCCAGGAAGTGACGGACGCGCTTCAGGTCTTCCTCGGCTCGCAGTACGTCAACGACTTCGACTTCAACAACCGCGCCTACCGCGTGTACGTCCAGGCGGACCAGCAGTTCCGCTCCGGCCCGCGGGACCTGCGCCAGTTGTACGCGCGAGGGGTGGGCGGTCAGATGGTGTCGCTCGACTCGGTGGTCAAGCTCCGCGAGACCACCGCGCCCCAGGTGATCTCTCACTACAACCTGTTCCGGTCCGCGGAAATCACCGGCAGCCCCGGCCCGGGGGTGAGTTCCGGGCAGGCCCTCGCGGCCATGGAGGATCTTGCCAGGAAGCTTCCCGCGGGTTACACCTACGCCTGGTCCGGGCAATCACTCGAAGAAATCAAGTCGGGTTCGCAGGCGGGCGCCATCTTCGCCTTGAGCGTGGTTCTCGTGTATCTGGTTCTGGCCGCCCAGTACGAGTCGTTCGTGCTCCCCTTGATCATCCTGCTCGGCGTGCCCCTCGCGATCCTCGGCGCCTTGTCGGCGCAGTTCATTCGCGGCTTCGCCAACGACGTCTTCTGCCAGGTGGGGCTGATCCTGCTCATCGGCCTCGCCGCCAAGAACTCCATCCTTATCGTCGAGTTCGCCGAGCAGTTGCGCGAACGCGGCTTCTCCATCGTGGACGCCGCGGTGGAATCGGCGCGCATCCGCCTCCGCCCTATTCTCATGACCTCGCTCGCGTTCATCCTCGGCGTGGCGCCTCTGGCCTTCGCCACCGGCGCGGGAGCCGCGGGCCGGAACTCCATCGGCACCACGGTCGCGGGCGGCATGGTGGCTTCGACCGCCCTATCGATCATCTTCATCCCGGTGCTGTATGTCGTGATCCGGACCCTCGCTCCCGGGAAGGGACGGCGATCGCATGACGAGGAGGAGGGCGAATCCTCTCCTTCCGCCCCGGGCGGCCACGGCATCGGCGGCGCCGCCTCGGTGGCCCTTCTGCTGATCCTCGCCCTGGTGGCGCCCGCGAGCGCGCAGACGGCGCCGGCTCCAGCCATGGAATCGGTGACTTTCGACCAGGCGATCAACCGGGCCCTCGAAAAAAACCCCACCGTCGCCATCGCGGCCGCGGGCATCCTGCGCTCTCAGGGTCTGCTCCAGCAGATCCGTTCGGCCGGCCTTCCCCGCGTCACCGCCAGCATCACCAATACGACGCTCGACAAGGCGCTCTCCTTCGATACGAGCGTGGTCCAGCCGCGCAACCAGTCGGCCTTTGGGCTTCAGGCCTCGGTGCCCCTTCTCGCCGCCGCCCAATGGGCGGCGTCCGCGCAGGCCAGAGACCGCGTCGAGGTGGCGAGACTTTCGAGCTCGGAGACGCGGCGGCAGGTGGCCGTCGCCACCGCCGCCGCCTACCTCGCGGTGATCACCCAGAAGCGTCTGGTCGAAATCTCGGAGCGGTCCCTCGACACCGCGCGCGCGCAGTTCGACTACAACCGGAAGCGCCGCGAGGGCGGCCTCGGGAGCCGGCTGAATGAACTGCGGGCCGGTCAGGTGGTGTCCGTGGACGAGACCCTGGCGGAGAACTTCCGGCTGAGCCTGCGCCGGGCGCAGGAGGCCCTCGGCGTCCTGATCGGTGAAGACGGTCCCGCGGACACCGCCTCCGAGCCGGTCTTCGACATCTCGCCCTCCGACAGCGCCGATGACTGGATGACCACGCGCTCCGATCTCCGCCTGCTGACCGGCGAGCAGAGAGCGGCTCAGAATGTGCTCAAGGGAAATTCGAAGGACTGGTGGCCGACGGTCACGATGTTCTTCGACCCTCAGTACCTGACGCCCTCCGGCTTGTTCCAGCGTTCGAAGACGTGGAGCCTGTCCTTTCAGTTGCACCAGACCATCTTCGCGGGAGGAGAGCGGAAGGGCGCTCATATCGAGCGGCAGGCCAACGTCGATGCCGCGGACTACGCCCTCGCCCGGAAGCAGATCGAGGCCCGGGCGGAAATCCGAAACGCCCGCTTCGCGGTTGAGGGGTTCGGGCGTGTCGTCGCGAGCGCGCGGCAGGCCGCCGAGCAGGCGAACGAGGTCCTGAAGATCACGATCACCGCTTTCGACGCGGGGGCATCCACGAACATCGAGGTGATCGATGCCCAGCGGGGAGCCCGGGATATCGAGGCGGCGGTGGCTCAGGGCGAAGACGCGCTGCGCCAGGCTCAGTTCGATCTGCTGGTGGCCCTCGGCCGATTCCCGAAGTAACGGGAGCGCGGGCTCAGTACGGACCTTCGCGGTCGGGGGGGACGAAGGACGCCCGCGCCTTCGCGTCCCGCACCACGTCGAAGCTGTAGTACTGGAGATGCAGGTCCCGGTCCTGCCCGACCCTTTCGACGGCCCGACGGGCCGCGGGCCGGGGATCTGAATAGCCTTTCACCAGCCGCGAGACGACACTCGTCCAGAAACAGGTCAAGGTCTCGTGGTAGCCGGAGGTCGCGGTGTCCAGGGTGCCCACCGCGGCATTGTGGCGCTTGATCCCGCGCCGCAGTTCGTCAACCGCCGAGGGCCCGTAGCGCACCACGTAGCAGGCGCCCATGGCGACGTGGGCCGCGTGAGTCCACGCGCCCCTGGGCAGCTCTCCCGCTTCCCAGGCCTGAACGAAGGCGTCGAATGACTCGCGCGTCTCGAGGAAGGCCGCGCGGGAGGTCGGCGATTCGGGGGTGGTCATGCGGCCGAGTATGCCGTCCGGCCGGCGGACATGAAAGGCGCCCGTCGAGGTCGAGAGCGAACGCGGCCGGCGGTCCGGATCGTGCGAAGATTCCGCCCACCGGGAAATCCCCCGCTGACATGTTCCCCCTTTTTCGGAGACTGACCATGGAACCCAACAACCCCAGGGAATTCGACCAGGGTGTGTACGACCTCTTCGACAAGTTCGTTCACGGTGACATCGATCGACGGGCCTTCATCGACAACGCAGGCAAGTTCGGGATCGCGGGCATGACCGGCGCCATGATCCTCGACACCCTGACCCCGCGCTTTGCGGAGGCGGAGGTGGTGGCGAAAGACGACAAGCGGATCGTCGCCGAGTACGTCGAGTACCCGTCACCGCAGGGCTATGGCAAGATGCGCGGCTACCTGGTGCGGCCCGCGGGCAAGAAGGGGAAGCTTCCGGGGGTGCTGGTGGTGCATGAGAACCGCGGCCTGAATCCGCACATCGAGGACATCGCCCGCAGGGTGGCGCTCGAGGGATTCATGGCCTTCGCTCCCGACGCGCTGTTCCCCCTGGGGGGCTATCCCGGCGACGAGGACAAGGCGCGCGAGGTGTTCCCGAAACTCGACCAGGCGAAGACCCGGGAGGATTTCGTGGCGGCCGCGGGGTGGCTCAAGGGTCGGAGCGACTGCACCGGCAAGGTCGCGGTGGTGGGCTTCTGCTACGGCGGCGGCATCGCGAACATGCTGGCGACCAGGATCCCGGATCTCGCGGGCGCGGTTCCCTTCTATGGCGGGGCGCCGCCCGCGGAGGACGTGAAGAACATCAAGTGCCCGGTGCTCGTCCACCACGGGGAGAAGGACGAGCGCCTGGTCGCGGCCTGGCCGGCGTACGAGGCGGCCTTGAAGGCGAACAACGTCAAGTACGAGGGCTTCGTCTATCCCGGCGCGCAGCACGGCTTCAACAACGACACCACGCCGCGGTTCGACAAGGTGAACGCCGACCTGGCGTGGAAGCGCACCATCGAGTTCTTCCACAAGAACCTCAAATAGGCCGAGGGGGCGGCCTTCACTTGCCGCCCGACGAACGGAGCCTGACAGAAGATCTTGTCCTCGCCCTCGGCACGGAATCAGTGCGAGGACGGACTCGTCATCCGCACCTTGCCCTTGAACTGGCGGAAGACGAAGACCGAATAACCGATGGTGAGGATCAGAGCCACCGGCCACCACACGATGGCGAGGCCCAGGCCGGGACCCCGCACCGCGCCTGCATAGGCGTCGATCGAGTACGAGGCAGCGAGGGTGGAGTGGAGCATGACGGGAAAGACGCTCGCCGCTGCGGCGCCGAGGAGACCGGCGATGAAGGCGCAGCCTCCCGCGAAAGCGAGGCCTTCCTGTTCGCGGCGCTGGCCGGCCACGATCGCGAGCGACCCTAGAATGGCGGCGGCGACCGCGAGCCAGGCGAGGGGGCGGCGCATCATCTCGGTGAACAGCTCCGGACGGACGATCGCGGTGGCCACCGTGATCAGGGGCATGAGGACGAAGACGACGAGCCACAGTCTTCGCGCGAGGGCCGCGCTCCGGTCATGAACGGAGCCTTCGGTCTTCCACACCAGATACGACGCGCCGTGTGCGCCGACACAGACCATGGTGAAGATCGCCACCAGCACGGTGTACCAGTCGAGGATGCCGACCTCGCCCCGCGCGGTGAAGTCGGTGAAGAAAGCGAGGCTGAACTTGCCCGTGGCGCCGAGGGGGACGCCCCTGAGGATGTTGCCGAGGGCCGCGCCCAGGAGGAGCGAGATCAGGATATTCATCACCGCAAACGCCACGTCCCAGAAGGTCCGCCACAGCGGATCGTCGAGATGACCGCCAAACTCGAGCGAGAGTCCGCGACCGACCATGCACCAGAGCAGCACGAAGACCGCGAGGTAGAAACCGGGAAGGGCTACGGCGAGAACGCTCGGGAAGGCCACGAAGAGGACGCCCCCCGAGGCCACGAGCCACACCTCGTGCCAGGTCCAGAGGGGGCCGATGGCGCTGATGACGAGCCGCCGCTCCGCGGGAGTCTTCGCCACCAGGAACTGGGCAACACCGCAGCCGATATTCCAGCCGTCCATGACCGCATACGCGGTCAGCATCAGGGCGAGGATGGCGTACCAGAGCTCAACCATGGATCACCTCCGGGTAGAGCGAGTCGGGATCCGCGTGCGCGGGCCCGTGGAGAACTTCGCGCCCCACCATGAAGAGGTAGAGCAAGCCCACCCCCGCGTACAGGCCGGCGAAGCCGATGAGGGTAAACAGAGCATCGCCCTGGCTCACCACGTCGCTGTAACCCGCGGCGGTGCGGAAGAGGCCGAAGATGAGCCAGGGCTGCCGCCCGAGCTCGGCGGTCATCCAGCCCGCGGTGTTGGCGATGAAGGGGAAGGGAAAGGACAGCATCAGGGCCCAGAGCAGCAGGGGTGTCGTCATCAGCTGGTGACGCAAACGCTGAAGGATCGCGAGCGCCATCAGCCCGATGAAGATGGTGCCAAGGCCGGCCATCACGTGGAACGAGTAGTAGAGCAGTTCGATGTTCGTGGGCCACTCGTCCTCCGGGAAGGCGTCCAGCCCGCGCACGTTGCCGTGGAAAGTGCCGAAGGCGAGGAAGCTCAGCAGGCCGGGGAGGGCGATGGGATTGTCGAGCCGGCGCATCTGCACGTTCGGCTGGCCAATGAGGTTGAGCGGGGCCTCGGTGCCGCTTTCGAACCGTCCCTCCATGGCCGCGAGCGACACTTCCTGGTGCCGGGCCACAAGCTTCGCCTGCACATCACCGGTGGGAAACGCGACGAGGACCGACGCGAGGAAGCCGATCGCCGTGCCCCACTCGACGTAGAGGCGGGCCTGATCGGTGTGCTCGCTCCGCAGCGAAAAATAGGCTCCCACCGCGGCCACCACGAACGCGCCGGTGACCAGGGCGGCCATCTGGTTATGAGCAAAGAGGACGAACGCCCAGGGATTCAGGAGGTACGCGCCGAGGTCGCCGATGATGAGCGTGCCTTCCGGCGTGAGCGTGTGCCCCACCGGATGCTGCATGAAGGCGTTCGTGACCAGGATGAAGTAGGCGGACAGCCAGCTGCCAAGGGCGGTGAGGAGGGTGGCGATGAAGTGCTTCCTCGGCCCCAGCCGGCGCTCGCCCCACACCATGGCGCCCACGAACGCGCTCTCCATGAAGAACGCGAACATGCCTTCCATGGCCAGGGTCTGGCCGATCACACCGCCCGAGTATTTCGAGAACTCGGACCAGTTGGTTCCGAACTGGAACTCCATCGGTAGGCCGGTGACCACTCCCACCGCGAAGGTGATCCCGAAGATGCGGCTCCAGAACCGCGCGGCTTCGGCGTGGCGCTCGCCTCCGCCGCGTAGGGCCTTCCACCTCCACCACACCAGGAAAGGCGCCAGGCCCATGGTGAGTTGCGGGAAGAGGTAGTGGTAAGTGATGGTAAACGCGAACTGCAGCCGATGCCAGAACGCCAGATCGTCCATAGTACGACCATCGTCGCATGCCTCCAACCGAAGGACAAGTCAGGCTGGGGTCTGCCTTGAACCGCTTGTTCTGGCGCGCCCAAGGGCGCAGCAAAGAATGGAACAAACTCTTTGACGGCCAGCATTGCATTGTGCGTACTGGTATTGTATAGTGTTTGTACACTCGCTAGTGTATATGAAATTCTCAGAATCAGCCTAGATAAGGTGCTCACATGAGTTCAAAATCTCTCAGAATACTAGTGGTCGGCTTGGTAGTCCCGCTCCTTGGGGGTACCGTTCCGCTGGCCCAGAGCGACCCCCCTGAGCAGAACTGTCCCTTCTGGTATGCAGTGTCCCAGATTTCCGTCAACCAGCCAGTTTGGTTCGGCGAGTATGTCAGCTATGGCGGCGGCGGTCATAGCTACCATGTCTATGCAGAAGAGGTCTTTTGGGCGCTGGATGCCTGCACCGGAAATGGTTCCGCCCGCTACCGGCACCTCGACTTGGGCTGGCAGAACGACCTTAACAATATCCAGGATGCGGCCTATTCTCCGTGCTTCTCGTACTACCAGGGCTGCCCTACGTAAGCCCGGGTCGATTCTGCGGCGCGCTATCTAGAGAAGGCGAGCCCATCTGGCGTCGGGCGTGGCCGGCGGCGGTCACAGGTCCAGATGAGGAACTCCGTTCGAACGGAGATGTCGGCAGGCGCCTCTCTTTGACAACCTGACCAGGAAGGACCTTGGTGAAGCGCCGGCGACGGCGTAGGCCTTGGCAGCGTCTGAGCCGGTCCCGATATTCCTGAGTTCCTCGCCGGGAAGCCGATCAGCGAGGCGACGCCGAAGGCGGTGAAGGCGGTGAAGGCGATTCTGTCCTGAGCATAGATTCTCGAACAGTGCCCCCGATCGCGCCCGACCTTCATCGTAGGTATCCCTGTCGTGGCCGGCGTAGTTGCTGCCAGCGTCCTTGGGCATGTTGGTCGTTGGGTTACCTGACCAACCCGCCCCGCTCGTTCGGCGCCACCCTGCGAGTCAAGTTCTAGGAAGGCCTGGGGACCAGGC
>JANMVV010000420.1:0-27269 GCA_031392925.1 Vicinamibacteria bacterium | reverse complement strand
GTCTTCGGGTCGACCATGTTGAGCATGGCCGTGCTCAGGGGAACGTTGTAGCCGCCGCCCGACGTCATGTTGATCACGAGCGGTTTGGCCGCATTGAAAGCGCCGCCTCGGATCAGCCCTTCCGTCAACAGATAATGGCTGAGGAAGTTGATGGTGAACGAAGACTCACGGCCCTCAGCGGTCAGGGAATGGTCGTCGTTGAGCACGCCGACGTTGTTCACGAGAACATCGATCTTCCGGCCGGACAAAAGGACCGTGCGCATGAACCTCGCGGTGTCGCTCTGCAGCGAGAAGTCACAGAGCTCCGTCTCGATGCTGGTGATGCCCATCGTTTTCGCGTCGGCCACGAGCTGCGCGAGCTTCGAAGCGCTGCGCGCGGCCGCGACCACGGTGGCCCCGGCCTTCGCAGCCGACAACGCGATCTGCCTTCCGAGTCCGCCGGTGGCGCCGGTCACGAGCCATCGCTGACCCGTGAAGTCGGCCTTCAGCGCGGGCCACGAGAGCTTCCGCGCCTGATAGCCCACTTCGGTGAAGCTGAGGGTGAAGCGCGCGTAGAAGGCCGCGACCTTCTTGAGTTGCTGGAGGTTCATAGTTCGTGGGCTCGATGGACGGAGAGGCCGTGGGAGATCGTCTCGACGATGCGCAGGTCGAGCAGGCGTTCGGGATCGAGACTCAGAGGATTCCGGGAGAGGATCACGAGGTCTGCGAGCTTACCGGCACGGATCGAGAGCGCGCAGGCCGCCGGACCAATCGCTACCGGCACGGAAAGGGCCGATCCCCGGGGAGCGTTGAAGGTCGGCATGTGCCGATTATGCGTCAGTGGGCGCTCGACTACAGGTGGGGCCGACGTGCACCCTGCCCGTCGACGACGTGCGAGGATGGCAGGCAAGTCTGAATCCGAAGCTGGCGGTCCGGCAGCCTCAACTACCGGGGCCGTGCCCTGGTCCTTGCCTCCGGCTCTTTACACGAGCGAATTCGGAAGACTAGATTGAGCGCACTTCTCAAGGAGATCCGATGACCTCGCAGGTTTACGTTCTTGGCGGCTACCAGACGGATTTCTCCCAGAACTGGGCACGCAACGGTCTGGAGCTGTTCGATGCGTTCCGCGACACCGTGCAGGCGGGACTCGCGGCCACGAAGATCGAACCGAAGGACGTCCAGGTCGCGCATGTCGGGAATTTCGCCGCGGAAGTCTTCTGCGGGCAGGGTCATCTCGGCGGTTTCTTTTCGGCCAGCGACCCCGCGTTCGCAGGCGTTCCCGCCGGCCGCCACGAGGGCGCGTGCGCCTCCGGGAGCCTCGCGGCCCTCGCCGCCTCGGCCGATATTGAGTGCGGTCGCTACGACCTCGCGGCGGTGGTGGGGGTCGAGCAGATGCGCAACGTGCCTGGCGATCAGGCGGCCGCGAACATCGGCGGGACGGCCATGTGGAACGGCCACGAGTGCCAGAACGTGAAGTATCCCTGGCCCCACATGTTCAGCCTGCTCGGCGACGAGTATGAGAAGCGGTACGGCCTCAAGCGCGAGCATCTCGCGCGCATCGCCCAGATCAACTTCGCGAACGCGAAACGGAATCCGAACGCGCAGACCCGCAAGTGGGTGTTTGGCGAGACGAGCTTCACCGCCGACGAGGGCAGCAACCCGGTGATCGACGGTCGCATCCGCAAGCAGGACTGCGGGCAGGTGACGGACGGCGCCGCCATCGTGTTCCTCGCTTCCGCGGAACGGGCGGCGCGCTACGCGCGGGAGAACGGCCTGAAGGTGGAGGACCTGCCGCGCCTGCGCGGCTGGGGCCATCGCACCGCCCCCATCACCTACCAGGCCAAGATCGACGCCAGCCGGGGAGCGGAGTACGTGTTTCCCCACGTGCGCGGAACCATCACCGATGCGTTTCGCCGGGCGGGCATCGGGTCGCCTTTCGAACTCGACGCCATCGAGACCCACGACTGCTTCACCACCACCGAGTACATGGCCATCGACCACTTCGGCATCACCGCGCCGGGCGAGAGCTTCAAGGCGGTGGAGAACGGCGACATCGACATGGGCGGGCGTCTGCCCATCAATCCGAGCGGCGGGCTGATCGGCCTCGGCCATCCGGTGGGAGCCACCGGCGTGCGCATGCTTCTCGACGCCTACAAGCAGTGCGCGGGCAAGGCGGGCGACTATCAGGTTCCGGATGCAAAGACGGTCGCCACCCTGAACATCGGCGGGAGCGCCACCACCACGGTCAGCTTCATCGTGTCGCGCGCCGCCTAGCTGAGAGCCGGCGGGGCCCCGCTGCGGGTTCGCCCCCTGAAGCTGCGGGGGTGCTGCTTGTCGGCGGGCGGCTGCGGAGCTACGCTCGGTATGGAACCGAGCCGATGGATCATGCGCTGTCGCGGGAAACGCGGAATCTCTCGGCGCCGGACGTGGTGGAGTCGATTCTCCGCATCGCCCGGGTTCAAGCCGAGATCGGGCTCGTCGCCTCCGAGCTGAAGCTCTCCGGGCCGAGTGCTACGGAGAGGACTCGCGCGTGCCTGAAAGAGATGGTCGCGGTGCAGAAGCCGTGGGTGGTCGCGGTGTACCGCTGGGCCATGCGGCCGCTGCACGCGGGCACCTGGGATGTGCGCGTCGATGAGGCCGCCCTACAACGCCTGGCCAGGCTGAATGAGAGCCGGGCACTGATCTTCCTGCCCTCGCACCGCTCGTATGCCGATCCGCTGGTGCTGGGCGCCTTGCTGGACGCGCGCGGGTTTCCCGCGAACTTCACTCTGCCCGGAGCCAACATGGCGTTCTGGCCGCTCGGCCCTTTGCTGCGGCGAGCCGGTGGCATCACCATTCGCCGCAGCTTCCGCGACGACGCCATCTACAAGCTGGCCCTGCGCGAATACTTCGGGCACCTCGTGGCCCGCCGCACCAACCTCGAGTGGTACATCGAGGGTGGCCGCTCGCGCACCGGAAAGCTACGTCCGCCCCGTTACGGATTGTTGCGCTACCTGCTTGACGCGATCCAGGCGAAACGCGCCGACGACGCCATCCTGGTCCCGGTGTCGATCACCTACGACGAGCTTCCGGAGGTGCAATCGATGGCCGCGGAAGAACATGGCGCCACCAAGCAGCCCGAGGGCCTGGGATGGCTCGCGCGCTATGTGCGGCAGCAAAGGAATCACGTGGGCGCGGTCCACGTGCGCTTTGGCGAACCCCTGGCGCTTTCCGAGGGCCTCGCCGCGGCGGAAGTCGGCGTCGTGAACCCGCGACTTGCGGTGGAGCGGATTGCCTTCGAAGTGTGCGACCGGATCAATCGCGCCACCCCGGTGATGGCGAACGCGCTGGCGACGCTCGCCCTCCTGGGCGTGCGGGGCCGGGCCCTGACCATGGGTCAGGTCGTCCGACTGGTCGCTCCGCTGCTCGACTACGTCGTGCGCCGTGACCTGCCCACCACCGACGTCATTGGCCTGCGCACGGCGGAGGGCACCCGCCCCATCCTCCTGGCCCTTGGCCGGGCCCGGGTCGTGACCTGCTACGACGGCGGCGCCGAAGCGGTGTACGGCATCGCTCCCGGCCAGCACAACGTCGCGGCTTTCTATCGCAACGCGGCCATCCATTGGTTCGTGAATCGCGCCATCGTCGAACTTGCTTTCCTGAGTGCTTCCGAGCAGGGCGCCGGCGATCCGCGGGAAAAGGCCTGGAACGAGGCGCTGCGTTTGCGCGACCTGCTCAAGTTCGAATTCTTCTTCGCCCGCAGGCAGGTGTTCGGCGACCAGCTCATGGCCGAGCTGGCCCTGATCGATGCTTCGTGGCAGAGTTACGGTGGCACTCCCGAGCAGGCGCGGGCGTTGCTGGCGAAGACGGGTTTCCTGGTCGCCCATCGCGTGCTGCGCTCGTTTCTCGAATCGTACTTCGTGGTCGCCGACCTGCTGGCCACGGAGGATCCGGGCGACCCATGGGAGGAGAGCGCGTTCATTGCGCGATGCCTCGCGGTCGGACACCAGTACCAGTTGCAGCGCCTGTTGATCGACCCTGAATCCGTTTCCCGCGAGGGCTTCCTGAACGCCCTCAAGCTCGCGCGGAACCGCGGCCTGCTGGACCTCGGAGACCGCGAGAGCCTCGGCGCGAAACGCCTCGAGTTCAAGGCGCAGCTTCGGGCGATGCTCGCTCGGGTGGCGGCGATCGACGAGATTGAAGCCAGGCGCACGAAGGAACTTCATGTCGTCGCTTGAAACCGCGATTGCCAGCATCAGCGCGGGACCGGACGGCCCGCGGATCGCCGCCTTCTTCGATTTCGACGGCACCCTGATCGACGGGTATTCGGTTGGTGAGTATTACAAGCACCGGCTCGTTCATGGCGAAATCGGGGCGCGGGAAGCGGCGAAGCTCCTCTTCCTGGGCCTTCGCGGCCTGGAGGACGAGGCCGACTTCAGGAGATTCGTGACTCTGGGGTTTTCCGCCTGGAAGGGGAAGACCGAGGCGGAGATGGATGCGCTCAGCGAGCGCCTGTTCAAGGACCACATCGCCCGTTGTCTCTACTCGGAAGCGTGGCAGCTCATGGAGGCCCACCGGCGGATGGGGCATACGCTGGTGATCGCCTCGTCGGCGACGCGTTTCCAGATCCAGCCCATGGCGCGCGAGCTGGGCGTCGAACACGTGCTGTGCACGGCGGTCGAGGTGAGAAAGGGTGTGCTGACCGGGCGCCCTTTGGGCACGCTCGCCTGGGGCGAGGGCAAGGCCAGTGTGGTGCAGAAGTTTGCCCGGCGAAATCGCATCGATCTCGGGCGGAGTTATGCCTACGCCGATGGCGACGAGGACATCTCGTTCCTGCAAAGTGTCGGGCAGCCTCGCGCGGTCAATCCGCACCCTCGGTTGGCGAAGGCCGCGGCCGAGCAGGGCTTTCCCGTGCTCCGCTTCGCGTCGCGCGGCGGACGGCCGGATGCGCTCACCATCGCGCGCAGCGTGGCCGCCTATGCCGGGATGGCGGGCGCTTTCGGCGCCGGCCTGTGGGCGGGAATGCTGAACCACAGTCATCGCGAAGCGGTGAATCTCACCCTGACCCTCGCGAGCGAGGTGGGACTGGCTCTCGCCGGCATCGAAGTGAGGACTCAGGGAGAAGAGCACCTGTGGTCGCACCGTCCGGCCGTCTTCCTCTTTAATCATCAGAGCCAGCTGGACCTCCTGATCCTGGCCAAGCTCCTGCGCGAAGACTTCACAGGGGTGGCCAAGAAGAGCGCCATGAAGGTTCCCGGCTTCGGACCGTTCTTCCGCTTCGCCGGTGTGGCGTTCGTCGAGCCGGGCAACAAGTCGCAGAACCTTCAGGCACTCGCCCCCGCGCTTCAAAAACTGAAAAGCGGGATCTCGCTGGTCATGGCCCCGGAAGGAACTCGCTCGAAGACGCCGCGACTGGGGCCGTTTCGGAAGGGAGCGTTCCATCTTGCCCTGCAGGCGCGCGTCCCCATCGTCCCCGTGGTGGTTCGCAACTCGGGGGATCTGATGCGTCGCGGCGAAACCGCGCTTCGTGCGGGCGCGGTGGATGTGGCCGTGCTCCCGCCGGTATCGACCTCTCGATGGAAGGCGGCCGACCTGGACCGGCATGTGGACACCGTGCGACAGTTGTTCCTCGATACCCTGGCGAGCTGGCCGAAACCGGCCGTCTTAAAGTCCGCCCGGAAGCGCGCACCGGCCAGGCGCCGCGGCCGCGTCGGCGGGGTGGCCTGAATGGAAAAGCAGAAGCCGGCGATTCCGCCCGAGATCTCGAAGTGGGGCGCGCAGCGGAGGCTCGATCCCATCGAGACCCTGATGTGGCGGGTCGAGGCCGACCCGCGTTTTCGATCGAACCTGATGCTGGTGGAGTTGTTCGATCGCGCGCCCGCATGGAAGCGCTTCGTCGCCGCGCATGAGCGGGGCTCGCGCATGGTCCCGCGTTTTCGAAAACGGGTGATCGAGCCGGCCCTTCAGGTGGGCCCGCCCTCCTGGGCGGTGGATCCCGACTTCGACATCGCCCATCACCTGAAGCGGATCCGGCTTCCCTTTCCGGGGAGCCAGGAGCAGTTGCTGGATCTCGCGCAGACCATGGCCATGGCGCCCTTCGACCGGGCGCGGCCGCCATGGGAGGCGATGCTCGTCGAAGGGCTCGCCGATGGCCGGGCCGGCTACCTGCTGAAGATGCATCACGTGGTTTCCGACGGCTTGGGCGCCATGCAACTGCTCGGACGGATGCATTCTCGCTCGCGGCAGCCGGATGCCTCCAAGCCGCAGCCCGCGCCGCCCCCGCCCGATGACACCACACCGGTCACGTTGTTGGGCGATGAGATCAAGCGCCGCGCGAGCGCCATGCCCAGCCAGGTGGCCGAGTGGTCGGAGAGGGTCTTTCAGGGAGCGCGTCGCACGCTCGGCCACCCTGGCGAGACCCTGACCGAGGCCGGCGCGTTCGGACGGAGCCTGGCGCGGTTCCTTTCGCCGCCGACGGATCCCTCGCCGCTGCTGAAGGGTCGCAGTCTCTACTATCGCTATCTCACTTATGAGGCGCCCCTCGAATCGCTCAAGGCCGCCGCGAAGGCCGCCGGTGGTTCCGTGAACGACGCTTTCCTGGCCGCGATCCTCGGCACTTTTGGTCTCTATCACCGGCGTTTTCGCTCACCCGTGGATGCTCTGGGCATCTCGATTCCGGTCAGCCTGCGCGCCGCGGATGATCCGCTCGGGGGTAATCGGATCAGCGCCGCGCGGTTCGCGGGGCCGCTTCGTGAGCGCGATCCCGCTCTGAGGATCCGCCGGATTCATGCCCTGGTTGCCCGGGCCCGGGAAGGGGCGGCGCTGGATCTCGTGGGCTCGGTCGCGCCTCTGCTCATGACTCTGCCAACCGGTGCGCTGGTTCGGGTCTTCGCCGAGATCGCGCGCGGGCACGATGTGCAGGCGAGCAACGTGCCTGGCATCGTCGAGCCCATCTTCTTCGCCGGAGCGCGGGTGCTCCGTATGTATCCGTTCGGCCCCCTGCCAGGCTGCGCCGCCATGTTCGGCATGGTCTCGCACAACGGCATCTGCTGCGTCGGGGTCAATGTGGACCCGGCGGCGGTAACCGATGTCGCTGCATTCGGCGACTGTCTGCGCGCGGGCTTCGACGAAGTGCTGGGGCTCGGCGCCGCGAAGACGGGAATCAAGGCGCGGGTAGCCGTTGGGCGGAAACGGACCCCTCGGCGAAAAGGAGAGTCGAAATGAACGAAGCTTCTTCAGTGGCGAAACAGTGGGAGTTCGACGGGAGTCGTGGCCGCGTGGCCGTGCGCGAGTGGCCAAACCCTGGCGGCCGGTATGTCGCTCTGCTTTCCCACGGCGCAGCCGAGCACATCGGTCGCTACGAGCACGTGGCGGCGTCGCTCGTGGACCACGGTGCGTCGGTGCTGGGGCCGGACCACCAGGGCCACGGCCGGTCGGAGGGGCCGCGCATGCTCATCCGGGATTTCGAGGAGGTGGTGGACGACCTGCGCACCGTCGCGATTCGCTCGGCCGCGACCTATCCGCGCGTTCCACTCGTCCTGATCGGACATTCAATGGGCGGGATGATCGCCACTCGCTATGCGCAGCGGTTCGGGCCTGAGCTTTCGGCCCTGGTGTTGTCGGGCCCGGTGGTCGGCCCGTGGCCGTTGCCTGCGATGCTCCTCGCCATGGATCCCTTCCCTGACCTTCCCATCGACCCCTCCGTGCTCTCGCGAGATCCCGAAGTGGGCCGCGCCTACGCGGCTGATCCCCTGGTATGGCACGGCGCGCTCACCCGCGAGAGTCTCGAAGCCACGGTGCGCTGCCTGGCCGCGATCGATGCGGGCCCGCGCCTCGGCGCGTTGCCCACGCTTTGGGTCCATGGAGCCGAGGACGCGCTGGTGCCGGTCGAGGTGGCCCGGCAGGGAATCGACGCACTGGCCGGGCCGGAGGCCAAGCGCCACGTCTATCCGGGAGCCCGTCACGAGGTCTTCAACGAGATCAACAAGGACCAGGTCCTGGGCGACGTGATCGCCTTCATCGACGCCGCCCTCCCCAGATCTTGAGCGCCGCGCCGTACCATAGAAGCGACCAGGAGCAAGGAGGCCGATGATTCTCGTCAACCCGGACCGCATTCATCAGATGGTGTCGAGCGGCCATTGGGGCACGCGGACCCTTTCCGACGCCTTCCTCACCTCGGTGGAGCGTCACCCCGATCAGGAGGCGGTGGTCGACCCGCCCAATCGCGAGGCCTTCACCGACGGCGCGCCCCGACGCCTCGATTGGCGGACGTTGCGGACCGAGGTCGAGCATCTGTCCGCCCTCTTTTATCAGCAAGGACTGCGGCGCGACGACATCGCCATCGTTCAGTTGCCGAACTCGATCGAGCAGGTGGAGGTGTATCTGGCCTGCCACCGGCTGGGGGCCGTGGTGTCCCCGCTCCCCGCGGTCTACCGTGAACACGAGATCCGGCATGCGATCGAGACCACGCGCGCGGCGGCGCTGATCACGGCGTCACGCATCGGCAAGCATGGCCACGGCGACATGATGATCGAACTCGCTCGGGCGAATCCCTGCGTGCGCAGGGTTCTGGTCTTTGGCTCCACGGTGAGCCAGGGTGCGGTGGCGGTGAACATGGAGATGAAAGGTGACCTGCCGCTCGATGAAACACGCGACTACGCCGCTTCGATCGGCCTGACCGCGGACGACGTGTTCAGCATCTGCTGGACCTCGGGCACCGAGGCCCGGCCCAAGGGCGTTCCGCGAAGCTCCAACGAATGGTACTGGCAGGCGCGCGGCACCATCGATGCGGCGGGATTAGAGCCGGGGATGCGCATGCTCAACCCGTTCCCCCTGGTCAACATGGGAGGCATGAGCTGGGCCTTCGTCGGCTGGCTGCTCGGAGGGGGCACCCTGGTACAGCACCATCCCTTCGACCTCGAGGTGTTCCTCGCCCAGATCCGCGACGAGCGCATCGAGTACACCGTGGTGGCCCCGGCCATTCTCAACCGGCTGCTCCAGCACGAATCGCTGCTGCGGGGCATCGACTTCAATTGCCTGAAGCGCATCGGCTCCGGCTCGGCCCCTCTGTCGCCCTGGATGATCGAAACCTACGCCGCGCGTCACGGCGTCCATATCCTGAACTTCTTCGGGTCCAACGAAGGCGCCGCGTTGTGCGGCCATCCCCAGGACATCCCCGATCCGACCGCGCGCGCCACCCTGTTCCCCAGGCCGCATGCCCCCAACTCGCCCCCGTGGTCGCAGACGATCAACAACATCATGGAGACCCGGCTCGTCGACCCCGAGACCGGCGCCGCCATCCATGCGCCCGGCCAGCCCGGCGAGCTGCGCATCGCCGGACCCACCGTGTTCTCGGGTTACTACAACGCGCCCGATATCACGGCGCAGTCGTTCGACGAACAGGGCTTCTTCAAGACCGGCGATCTGTTCGAGATCGCAGGTTCGGCCGAGCAGTATCTGCGGTACGTCGGTCGGCTGAAGGATCTGGTGATCCGGGGAGGCATGAAGATCTCCGCGGAGGAGATCGAGGCCCTGGTGCTCTCTCACCCCGACGTGGCCGAGGTGGCCGCGGTGGGCTATCCCGACCCCGACCTGGGTGAGCGTCTCTGCCTCTGCGTGGTGCCGCGCCCGGGGTGTTCCGTCGATCTCGAGTCCCTGGTCCGGTTCCTTTTCAGCGAGAAGCAGGTCGCGCCGTTCAAGAGGCCCGAGCGACTGATCGTCCTCGCGGCCCTGCCTCGCAATCCGGTGGGCAAGGTAGTGAAGAGAGAGCTGCGCGAGCTGGCGAAATCGGGCCCGGGGGTTCCTTCCGAGCTTCAATGAAGCACCTCAACGCGCTCGACGCGATGTTCCTCTACGCCGAGACCGCGCAGACGCCGATGCACCTCTCCTCCGTGCACCGGCTCGAGATGAAGCCCGGCTACCGTGGCGACTTCGTCGCGGAGGTCCGCGCGCACGTCCGAAGGCGCCTGCATCTGGCGCCCATCCTCCGCCGCAAACTCCGGCACATGGCCTGGGGCCTGCTGACGCCGGTATGGATCGAGGATGACGACATCGACCTTGAACATCACGTGCGACACCTCGCCCTGCCCGCCCCCGGTTCGATGAAGCAGATGAGCGCCCTCGTTGGCGAAGTGCAGTCGATCCCCCTCGACCGGACTCGTCCGCTGTGGGAGTTGCTCCTCGTTTCCGGCTTCAAGGGCCGCGGATGGGTGGCGATTCTCAAGGTGCACCATGCCGGCATCGATGGGCAGTCAGGGCAAGTGCTGATCGAGGCTCTCTTCGACGCCAGCGCGAGGCCCCGCAAGGTGACGGCGCCGCCCGCCGCCCGGAGGCGTGGGCGGGCGCCGCACGAGTTGCGAGGGAGCGGGATGCTGGCCCGAGGCCTGGGGCACACCGCGGCCCAGACCGCGCGGCTGGCGCGCCGTCTCCCTCAACTTCTTCGCGCCGCGGCCGGTCTGGGGCGGGTGATGAGCGCGCTTCCGGCCCCGCGCACCCCCTTCAATGCCTCGGTGACCCGCGAGCGGGTGTGGGCCGGCTGCTCGATTCCTCTGACCAGGGTCCGCCGCATCGCCCGCGCCTGCGGCGTCACCGTCAACGACGTCGTACTGGCGATCTGCGGCGGCGCGCTGCGGGCCTATCTGCTTCCCGGCGGTCAGTTGCCCGATCGCTCCCTGATCGCACTGATGCCCGTCTCGACCCGCCAGCCTGGCGATCTGGAGATGTCGAACCGAGTGCTGATTGCACCGGTCCGCCTCCATACCGATCGGAAGGACCCCCTTCGGCAGCTTCAGGACATCCGCATCGACACCGCGCGCATCAAGCAGGAGCTGAGCGGGTCCCGGGGCGGCGTTCCCCTGGACCCGCCGATCATCGGCCTGCCCTGGCTGACCAGCGGTGTGGTCGGCATCATGGGCCGCTTCAACAAGGCGCTGCCTCTCGCCGGTAATCTCGTGATCACGAACGTGATGACCTCGCCGACCGCCCTGTACTTGTGCGGAGCGCGCCTCGCGACGTACCTGCCCGCGCTCGTCCTGATGCACGGGCAGGCCCTCGGCATAGCCATCCACACCTATGCGGGTTCGATCGAAGTCGGCATCATCGCGTGCCCTCGATCGGCGCCGGATGTCGACAGAATCGCGACCCTCATCGTCGAAGCCTCAGTCCGGCTCGCGCGCGCGGCAGGGAACATCCCTCCCGCTTCGAAAGGGCGACCGATTGTTCCCGCTACCGGCTATCGTTCGAGGCCACGATGACGACGGGAAGATCAAAGAAGCCGCCCCTGGCCAATCTTCTCCTCGAGATGTTGAGTCCTCTCTCCGTGGTGCCTTTCGCCTTGTCAGTGCCCTGGCTGCGGACCCTCCCCCGCGGGGATGGACACCCGGTTCTGGTCATGCCCGGTCTGCTCGCCGATGAGCGCTCCCTGTGGTTGCTCAGCCGGTTCCTGCGCTCGCGTGGCTATCAGGTTCTGCAGTGGGGGGAAGGGCGCAATCGCGGACCGACGCCCGGGGTGTTCGACACCGCCCTGGCCATTCTGAAGTCGGCGAACCGGCGTTCCGGCCAGAAAGTCAGCCTCGTGGGCTGGAGTCTCGGCGGCACTCTCGCCCGCGTTCTCGCCAATCGGCACCCCGAGCTGATCCGCTCCATGGTGACTCTGGCCACACCTTTCACGGGAGACCCGAAGGCGACCCACCTGAACTGGCTCTACAAATGGGCCACCGGCCACGCCCCGGGTGCGCGCGCCGCGTTCACGCGCGAGTACTCGGGCACGCCCGACGTACCCCTGACCGCCGTCTACAGTCGCCTCGACGGGGTCATTCCCTGGGAGGCGGCCTATCAGGAACCGGGACCGCACAGCGAGAGCGTCCGCGTGATGTGCCCCCACGGCGCCATGGCCGCGGACCCGATGGTGATGTACATACTGGCCGATCGCCTCTCTCAGCCCGATGGCGAGTGGCGGCCTTTCGAGTTGCCGTGGTGGCTCCCGCCCGCCCGCCCCCGGGCTCTGCCCGCGTTGCCCAGCGTGACCGGGCCCGCTGAAACTGGAGGCGCATAATCGACCATGCCGCGTTGCCTCGCGAACGGTGTGGTCCTCTACTACGAGATCATCGAGCCGAAGCCGCCCAACGATGGGCGCGTCCTCCTGCTGATCATGGGCATGGGCTCTCAGCTCATCGCCTGGCCCGATTCGTTTTGCCAGGACCTCGCTCTTCGCGGCTTTCGCGTCATCCGATTCGACAACCGCGATACCGGGCTGTCGCAGCAGCTGGATGAACTGGGCAGGCCGGACATCGCGAAGCTCATGCTTCAGGTGGGTCTCGGCCGGCCCGCGTATCCGCCGTACGAGCTGGGTGACATGGCGCGCGATACGCTCGGCCTCCTTGACGCCCTTGGCATCGAGCGCGCGCACGTGGTGGGGGCCTCGATGGGCGGGATGATCGCCCAGATCATGGCCGCCACGTTCCCGGAGCGGATTCTCTCCCAGAGCCTGGTCATGACCACGAGCGGATCGCGCAAACTGCCCAAGCCGTCGCCGACCGTCGTGTCGGCCGCTCTGGGCCGACCTGGCGACAGCAGGGATCCCGAGAGACTGCGGCGCTGGTATGTGAGCTTCCTCCGTTCGCTCGAGGGTTCTCTTTACCCCGAGCCCGTGGGGGAATTGGAGGCCTACGTCCTAAGGTCGCTGGCGCGCGCCTATCGGCCGGACGGCGCGGCCCGTCAGACCGCCGCCATCATCACCGCCGGCGACCGCACGCATCTGCTGGGCCTGACCGATGTGCCCACTCTGGTCATTCACGGAAGCGACGATCCTCTGACCCGCCTCGAGTGCGGCCAGGACGTGGCCAGGAAGATTCCCGGGGCCCGACTGGTGGTGATGAAGGGGATGGGGCACAACCTGCCCACCGCGTTGCTGCCCGAGATCGCGGGCATGATCGATGACCACGCCCGGGCCGCGGAAGCTCTCGCCAGCACGGTCCGTTGAATGTCCTATGCTTGCGTTGACCCAAGTGGCGCGCATGCCGTTGCGGTTTTCCGAGGAGACATCACCATGAACCGCCGCGCCTTCGTCAAATCCACGGGCGCCACCACGCTCGCCGCCTCGGCCGCCGCCCGAACGAGTGCCGCGCCTTCCCAGACGGAATACATCGACGCGGTCAAGGGACTCATCTCCGACTGGCGCCGAAAGGATGTGGACGCGGTGCTCGCGCGGGTGACCGACGACATCGTCTGGTATTCGCATGTCGGCACCGCGCCCAAGCTCGGCAAGCCGGCTATGCGCGCCTTTCTCGAGGCCTTCGGCGCCGCCCTCACCGACGTGAAGTGGCGGATCTTCGCGCACGCGGTCAGCGGTCAGCAGATCTTCCTCGAAGGCGCGGATGACTTCGTGCTCACCGCCGAGCAGCGGCGCGTGGCCATCCCCTACATGGGGATCATGACCTTCCGCGGCGGCCTCATATGCGAATGGCGCGACTACTTCGACCGCGCCCTCTTCGATCGGCTGAAGGCCGGGGAGCCAGCACCTCCCGAGATTCAGAAGCTGCTCGATCGCCCGGGCATTCCGCCCATCAAGAACTAATCCGAGGCGGGCCGCCGCCAGACGATGTGATGCGTTCGCGTGGCGCCCGCGGGCCCGGGTTCGAGGGCGACGAGCGACAGTCGGCCGTTCTCGATCCGCCCATTGCGAGCGTGCGGCAGTCCGATGAGGACGGGATTCATGGACATCCGGACATCATGCGACACCGTCGATCCCGAGAGCGACCACGTGCCGCAGTAGGCGAGGTATTCGCCGAACGAGCGCGCCTTCGAGGCTTCGTCCGGTTTCATCGCGCTCCCGTCTTGAAGGGCCGCGCGCTGCGCTTTCGACATGGTGGCGCTCATCCAGCCGTCCGGCGCGTACATCAGAAGCCCGACCGCGTCCTTCCCGAAGGGCCAGCTCGGCGGCCGGCCTTCGGAGTATTCGATGCGCCACTCGATGAGTTCCCACGAGCCGAGCAGGTCGGCGACGTTCAGATCAGCCATGCGGGGATTGTCGCAGATTCGCCTCGGGATTCGCCTATTCTTGAAAGCCATGGATCCCCTGAAACAGTTTCGCCTCGATGGACGCGTCACCCTGATCACCGGCGCCTCGAGCGGCATCGGCGCGGCTCTCGCCGAGGGACTGGCGGCCGCGGGCGGCCGCATCGTCCTGGCCGCGCGCCGCACCGACCGGACGCAAGCCCTCGCCGGCAAGATCCGGGGGTCGGGCGGCGAGGCGCTCTCCGTGTCGCTCGATGTCACGAGCACCGACAGCATCAAGCACGCGTTCGATGAGGTCGAGGCTGCCTTCGGGGTGCCCACCATCGTGGTCAACAACGCGGGGGTGGCGGAAGGGAAGAGCTTTCTCAAGACCTCGCGCGAGAGTCTCGAGTGGACCATGGACACAAACTTCTTCGGGGTGTGGGAGATGTGTCAGGAGGCGGCTCGCCGGCTGGTGGCGGCCAGGAAGAGCGGCAGCCTCATCAATGTCGCCTCAGTGCTCGGGATGGGTTCGGCGGTCGGCTATTCCTCCTACTCCGCTTCGAAGGGCGCGCTCATTCAGCTCACCCGGACCCTGGCCCTCGAATTCGTGAAGCACGGCATTCGCGTGAATGCGCTGGCGCCCGGCTGGTTTGTCTCCGAGATGAATCAGGAGTTCTTCGCGTCCGATGCGGGCAAGGCCTACGCGCAGAGAATCCCGCCGGGCCGCACGGGCGAGTTGTCGGAGTTGGTGGGTCCGGTACTGCTTCTCGCGAGTGACGCCGGGTCCTACATCAATGGCACGGTTCTGGCCGTCGATGGCGGCCATCACGCCGCCCTGGTCTGACCGGCTCCGGTCTCAAACCGCCGGGGTCACCCGCTCGGCCTGAGTCCACGCGGCTCTCGCCATGCCCTCGACCTCCGCCGCATACTTCTTCGCCTGCGGGCTCACCGCGGTGCCCCGCGCGACCCGGCCGCGGATGCCGTGGAAGATCGCGGCAAGCCTGAACATGCAGAACGCCATGTAGAAGTCGAGCCCGGGAATGCTCGCGAGTCCCCTCCGCGCGCAGTAGGCGCGGACGTAATCGTCCTCGAAGGGAATGCCGAGGGCGGCAAGGTCGCTGCCCAGCAGGCCCTGCACCGACGCGCTCGACATCCGGTAGGTCATGAGGTGATACGCGAAGTCAGCCAGAGGGTCGCCAATCGTCGACAGCTCCCAGTCCATGACGGCGATCACCCGCGGCTCGGTCGGGTGAAAGATCAGGTTGTCGATCCGGAAGTCGCCGTGCACGACCTTCGGCTTCGACTCGGCGGCGGGAAGGTGGCGCGGCAGCCATTCGACGAGACGATCCATCACCTCATCGCGGCCCGCCTGCTCATCGGCGAGGTATTGCTTCGACCAGCGGGCGACCTGCCGGGCCACGTAGTTTTCCGGCCGGCCGAAGTCGGCGAGGCCGACCCGCTCCGGCGATACCGCGTGGAGCCGCGCGATGACGTCGCTCATCGCCTCGTAGTGCGCGGCCCGCTCGTCGCGAGGAACATCCGGCAGGGTCGGATCCCAGAGAATGCGGCCCTCTACGTGCTCCATCACGAAGAACTCGCTCCCGATGACGGTCGTGTCCGGGCACAGGATCAGCGGACGAGCGACGGGAACGTCGGTGTGATCGGAAAGCGCCCGCATGACGCGATACTCGCGATCGACCGCGTGGGCCGAGGGCAGGAGTTCGCCCGGTGGTTTGCGGCGCAGGACGTAGCGGCGCCCCGGCGTAGTCAGGAGGTACGTGGGGTTCGACTGGCCGCCGGGAAATTGTCGAACGCGAGGCGCGCCCTCGAAGCCTTCGAGATGGCGCGACAGGTAAGCGCTGAGGGCCTCGACGTCGAACTCGAGCCCGGGTCGGAACTCGTGCGGTTCGGTCGAAGCCAACGTCGTCTACTTCGCAGCCGCGGCCGCGTGACGCCGCTGAAGGCGGCGGGCGAGTGAGAAGAGGTGCACCTCGGTCGGCCCGTCGTAGATGCGAAACGCGCGGATCTCGTTGAAGATCCGGCCCACCGGCGTGTCCATGGTGATGCCCAGGCCGCCGAGGACCTGCACGCAGCGATCGACGATCTCGAACAGTGTCTCCGCGCACGCGAGCTTGGCCATGCTCGATTCCGTCGAAGCCTTTGAGCCCTGATCGAGCGTCCACGCGGTGTAATCGATCAGCAGCTTCGTCTGCAGCAGGTCGACCTCGTTCTTCGCGAGCATGAAGCCGACGCCCTCATGTTCGATCAACGGTTTGCCGAAGGCCCGCCGCCCGCACGCGTACTCCACCGCGGTGTCGTGCGCGCGCCGCGCCGCGCCCCACCAGCGCATGCAATGGGTGAGCCGCGCGGGAGCAAGGCGCACCTGCGCGTAGCGGAAGCCTTCGTTCGGAGCACCCAGGACCTGGGCCGCGGGGACACGCAGGCCCTCGAGCCGGATGACCGCGTGGCCACCCGGAATGGTCTGATCGAGAGTGTCGAGCACGCGCTCGATCACGAGCCCGGGCGCGTTCATGTCGGTAAGGAACATGGTCGAGTGATCCCCGGTCCGCGCCATCACGATGCCGAAGCTCGCTCCCATGGCGCCCGTGATCAGCCACTTACGTCCGTCGATCACCCAGCTGTCCCCTTCGCGCCGGGCGGTGGTCGCGAGCATCTCGGGGTCGGAGCCGGCGCCGCCGTCGGGCTCGGTCATGAGGAAAGCCGACCGGATGGTTCCCGCCGCGAGCGGAGCCAGGTAGCGTGCCTGCTGCTCCTCGGTCGCGACCAGGTGCAGGAGGTGCATGTTGCCCTCGTCGGGCGCCATGCAGTTCATGGCGATGGGACCGAGCAGGGAATAGCCGGAGGCGCGCAGCACGGTCGCGGTCTCGAGGTGGGACAGGCCCTGGCCTCCCCATTTCTTGGGCGCCTGAGGGGCCAGAAGCCCGGCCGCGCGGGCCTTGTCGCGAAGCTCGTTCACCAGTTCCGCCGCGGGCCCGTGAACGGTGTGCCGGGGGTCGCGCTCGTAGGGGATCACGACCTCCTTGATGAAGCGCTCGGTTCGCTGCTCGAGATCGATCTCGAGCGGGGTGCGGGAAAAGTCGGTCATGTATCCGTGTCCTGCCCGCAATGCTAGCCGGGAAAATAAGGGGGAAAGGCCAGGTCTTCGATCCGCCCGTCGAATGGATACACTAGAGCGGCCATGAATCACGAACAGACCATCCGGAACTACTACGCGGCCTGGTTGCGCGACGACCTCGACGCCCTCTTCGCGCTCTGCACCGACGACCTCATCGCGGTGAACGTGCCCATCGGGCCGATTCACGGCAAGGCGGCGGCCCGCGAGTTCTTCGAGAAGTTCGGCCGTGGGATGAGCGAGAAGCGCTATGACATCGAGCGCATCCTCGTATCGGGCGACGTGGCCGCGGTGGAAGGCGTCGAGAACTATCTGAAGAAGGGCAAGGCGGTGAGCCTGCCCTACATGTCGATGTTTCGCTTCGCCTCCGATGGCCGGATCAGGGAGTGGCGCGACTACTTCGATGTGCAGACCATCCTGCGCCAGCTCGGCCTTCCCCTCGATGGCTCGCGCCCGGTGAAGGAAGCCACGGCCTCCGTCTCGTAGGCGACTCCGCCCTGATGATCGAGCCCGTTCGCAATCCGCCCTGGTTCGACCCCGCGATTCCCGCGCGGGAAAACTGCGTGCTCAAGGCCATGCTCGATTCGCGCGCGGAGCGCACTCCGGACCGTCCGGTGGCCCTGTTCGAGGACGGGACGCGCTGGACCTACGGGGAATGCCGCGATCGGGTCCGGCGCGCGGCCGCCGGCCTGCAGAAGCTCGGAGTGAAGAAGGGGGATCGGGTCATCGCCTGGCTGCCCACGGGCATGCCCATGATCCTCACCTGGTTCGCGTCCAACTACCTGGGTGCGGTGTTCGTGCCTCTCAACACCGCGTACCGGGGCAAGGTACTGGAGCATGTGGTCAACCGCGCGGGGGCCGCGGTGATGGTGGCGCATCCCGATCTGGTCTCGCGCCTGGACGGCCTGGAAACCCCGCAACTGAAGCACGTCGTGGGGGCGGAGGCGCTCGACGGCGACGCGAGCGGTCTCGATGACCGCGCGGTGGTGGAGCACTGGGACATCCAGTCCATCATCTACACCTCGGGCACCACCGGACCGTCGAAGGGCGTGCTCTCGCCCTACCTCCAGCTCTACACCACCGCGGTCGTGACCTACGGCTACCTGGGCGAAGGCGAATCCATGCTCATCAATTTGCCCTTGTTCCACGTAGGCGGCACCAGCCCCGTCTACGCGGCACTCGTGCGTTCGGGGATGTTCCACCTGGTCGACGGTTTCAGCACCACGAAGTTCTGGGACCAGGTGCGGGCCGGCCACTGCGCGAGCACCTCCGGCCTGATCGGCGTGATGGCGGCCTTTCTGGTGAAGAGCGAGCCCCGGCCGGATGACCGCGACAATCCGCTCAAGTGGCTCACCATGATGCCGATCAACGAGCAGACCGTGACCCTGGGTCCGCGATTCGGATTCGACTACATCTCCGGCTTCAACATGACCGAGGTGTCCTCGCCCCTGGTCACCGAGGTGAACAGCAGAGTGTTCGCGGGATGCGGCCGTCCCCGGAGCGGGGCGACCTGCCGGCTGGTCGACGAGAATGACATCGAGGTGCCCATTGGCTCGCCCGGCGAATTGATCGTCCGCACCGACCAGCCCTGGTCGATGAACGCGGGCTACGACGGCATGCCTGAAGCGACGGCGCGGGCCTGGCGCAATGGCTGGTTCCACACCGGCGACCTCTTCCGGCGCGACGCGGAAGGCAACTACTTTTTCATGGACCGGATCAAGGACACGGTGAGGCGCCGGGGCGAGAACATCTCATCTTTCGAGGTCGAGGCCGCGGTTCTGGCCCACCCCGACGTGGACGAGGCCATCGCGGTCGGGGTGGCGAGCGAGATCGAAGAGCAGGAGGTCCTGGTGGCGGTGAAGGCGAAGCCGGGCCGAACCGTGGACCCCCGCGCCCTCATCGAGTTCCTCATTCCGCGGCTCGCCTACTTCATGGTGCCCCGCTATGTGCGCGTGGTGGATGAGATTCCGCGGACCGAGACCAACAAGGCCCGCAAGGTGGTCTTTCGCGATCAGGGCGTCACCGAAGGTACCTGGGACCGGGAGCGCGCGGGAATCACGCTGCACCGCGAGCGGCTCTAGTCTCAGGACATCTCCATGCTGGCGATCATTCCCACCGTCGAACAGGCCCAGGAACTGCCCGCCCTGCTCACCATGGTCATCCCTCCTCAGTGGCAGGATCTGAACGGCCACGTCAACGTGCGGCACTACCTCGACATCTATGACAGCTCAGGATGGCCGCTCATGAACTGGCTGGGAATCGACGAGAGCCGGTTCAAGGTGGATAGAACCGGCTTCTTCGACCTCGAGCATCACATCTGGTATCTCGCGGAGATGCACGTCGGGGACGAGGTGAGCGCCCACACGCGTTTCGTCGGCCTAAGCGCCAAACGGTTTCACGGCGTCATGTTCGTGGTGAACCGCACGCGGCGAAGGGTGGCGAGCGCCCTTGAATTCGTCACCACCGGCGCGGATTTGAACACCCGTCGCAGCGCGGCGCTGCCCGAAGACGTCTCCGAAAGAGTGCGGGGACTGGTGGCGCAGCACAAGGGCCTGACCTGGCCGGCGCCTTCTTGCGGCTCCATCGCTCCCTAGGAGGAGCGCGGGAACGACCACCACCCGGAGCGCGAGGCCGCCTGGAGGGCAGCCCTGCTCCGAGTGGTGAAGGGACCCGATCAGCGGAAGGAGAAGCTCAGGTCCGCGCCGTAGGTGCGGGGCGCGCCGAACTGCGACACTTCCTCACCGAAGAAGTGGATGATGTTGACGCGATACAGCGTGTCCGCGAGGTTCTTGCCATACAGCGATACCTGCCACTTCGACTGTCGGGGGGCCAGGCCGATGCGCGCGTCGAACAGACCAAAGGCGGGTTCTTCGGCGATGTTGTCGGTCGCCCACTTCAGGAGGCCCTGCCAGCTATACGTGGCTCGGAAATTCAGGGCGTCGCGCCACTTGCCCAGGCTGGTGGTCAGGTCGGCGCCGCCGCTCAACTGGGTGGCCGGCGTGCGCTGCAGGCGGTTGCCCGAACTCACCAGACGCTGGCCGGTGGTCGGGTTGATCGCGGTTTCGATGAAGTCCTTGTACTTGGCGTCGACATACGACCCGGAGGCGAAGATCTTGAAGCTCGGAGTGGCCGCCCACTGGAACTCGCCCTCCACGCCCTTGAGCAGGGCATTGGCGGCGTTGTCGGTCAGGTTGCAAAGGCAGGCGGCGTTGGTCTGCACCACCTGCAGGTCCTTGTAGTTCATATAGAAAACCGACATGTTGAGGCGGACGCGCTGCTTGAACATGGTGGACTTGAAGCCGCCCTCGTAGTTGGTCGCCTCTTCCGGGTTGTACGGATGCGCCGCGGCCGCCGCGTTCGTCGGGGTGTCGTCGAAACCACCGCCCTTGAAGCCCTTGCCCACGGTCGCGTAGAAGAACAGGTCCTTGTTGGCGGTGATGTCGAGGGTTGCCTGTGGAGTGGTCTTGGTCCACGTCTTCTCATAGGGCGTCGCATAGCCCGTCCCCGCCCTGAAGATGGACTGGAGAGGAGTCAGGGCCAGCACGTCATTGGGGTTGAAGCGATCGCCCGTGGCGACGGCGGTGCCGCTGACATTGCCGCTCTTCTTGTCGCTGGTGTAGCGCGCGCCCACGCTCAGTTTCACCTGCTTGTTGAACTTGAAACCAAGTTGAGCGAAGCCCGCGTAGTTCTTGATGTCGCCGTGGTTGTTCCAGAGGCTCTCGCCGCTCAAGGTGGCGAGCGGACCGCCCAGGAAGGTCTCGCCGATGAAGCGGTCGACCTTGGTGATCGAGTCCTTCTTCAGGAAGGCGCCGACGATCCAATCGACCTTGCTGTCCGGGTTGGTCGAAGTGAGCCGCAATTCCTCGCTGAACTGTTTGATCTTGGCGTTCTCGTTCACCGGCTCGGCGAAGAGGAACAGGCCATTGTCTCCGTTTCCAGCCGGCCTGGTCGCGGCGACGAAGGCGGTGTAGGCCGCCCACTTCGCGGGATCCCAGCCCAGCGCCTCGGGACCGATGCCGGTCTGGTCGTAGAGCTGATCGCCCCGGCCGTCGCGATATCCGGTGAGGGAGCTGAACAGGAACTTGCCGAAGCTCTTCTGGATGTCGGCCACGAGCCCGACACCGTTGCGCTTCATGAACTGCTGGGTGGGGCTCGCGTCCCCCTTGTACTGAACGCTCTGGGCCTGATCGACCCGGGGGTCGGTGAGATTCAGGAAGCGGCGCAGGCTGCTCCACGGACGCGTGCAGTTCGTGCGCAGATACGTGGCCTCGCAATGCGCCTGCGAAGTCGGCAGGGCCACCACGTTGATTCCGTTGTTGGAATCCTTGTTGAAGTCGATGGCCGTCCGCACCGTCCAGGTCGACTCCTTGGGGTGGTAGAGCAACTGGCCGCGGCCCTGGAAGGAATTGAGATTCTCGACGTCGCGGTTGTGAAGGATGTCCTTGGCGTAGCCATCGTGCTTTCGGCCCTGGAAGGAGATGCGGCCGGAGACGGAGTCGGAGATCCGGTTCGTGAAGAACCCATTGGCGAGCAGGGAGTTGTAGTTTCCATACGAAAGAAGCAGGTTGCCCGACTTCTCGAACAGGGGCTTGGCGGTCACGATGGAGAGAGCGCCGCCGACCACGTTCTTCCCGAGCAGCACGCCCTGGGGCCCGCGGATGACCTCGATGCGCTCGAGGTCGTAGAAGTCGAAATTCAGATCGCCGGTGCGGCCCACGTAGACGCCGTCCATGAACGTGCCCACCGACGGGTCCGCCGAGGGCGAGTCGAGGCGCGTGTTCGTGACCCCGCGGACGTTCAGTTCGACGTCGAGGGGGCTGCCTGCGGTCAGGGAGAATGCGGGGACGGAATTCGCGAGGTCAGTCACGGTTTCGACCTTCTGCTCGGCCAGCAACGCGCCGGAGTAGGCGCTGACCGCAAGTGCGGTGGTCTGGAGGTCCGTCTCGCGGCCCTGGGCGGTCACGATGACCTCTTCGGACAGACCGCCGATCTGCAGGGCCAGATCGACGGTGACCTTGGCGCCCGCCGCGACCGCCACGGACTTGTGCTCGGCTTTCTTGAACCCCATCAAGGTTGCCGACACCGTGAATTCGCCCGCGGGCAGGCCGGTGACGCGGTAGGCGCCCGTGCTGTCGCTCTGCGCGCTTCGGCTGCCCTTCAAGGCGGCGCCGGACACCGTGACCGTGGCACCGGGCAGCACCCCTCCCTGGGCGTCCGCCACTTTGCCGCTGATCGAGCCGGTCGCATTGGCCTGGGCCATAGCAGGACGGCCGGCAAGAGCCCCTGCGAGAAGGAGCGCGAGAGCCGCGCCCTTACCGAGAATTTGACGCATGAGTATGTCTCCTAGAACATGGTTCGGGGATATCCCCGGGGAGGAACAACCCCCAGCCGCCCGTTAAATTCAGGCTATCACGGAAGAGATTGACAGACATTCCTGAGTTGGGTGTCCCGACCGCCGCACTTTCCGCACCTACTTCTTCGCGGCGGCTGCCTTCTTCTGCTTCTCCACCATGGCGGCCACGTCGGCGAGAAGCTTCTTCGCGTCGTAGACGATGCCGTCCTTGATCGTGTACTTCACCCCGCCCTTCCAGTCCTCCTTGCCCGTCTTCTCGTTCAAGTACAAAGCGCCGCTGCCGTAGAGCGTCTTGAAGTTTTGGAGGGGGTTCTCGGGCACGATGATGAGATCGGCCAGCAGTCCCGCGCGCACCACCCCGAACTCGAGGGGCTTCTTCTTCGGCTCGTGGATGGTGAGCGCGCCGTTCATGGTCGCGGACTGGATGACTTCGAGCGGATGAAACCCCGCCTCCTGCAGCAGCTCCAGCTCGTTGATGTAACCGAAGCCATAGGTCTGATAGATGAAGCCGGAGTCGGAGCCGGTGGTGACCCGGCCGCCCATTTTCTTGTAGTCGTTCATCAGCCGGAACCACACCTGATAGAAGTTCCGGAACGCCACCTCATCCTCGGTGGTCCAGTCGTACCAGTAGGCGCCGTGGTTGACCCGCGAGGGCGAGTAGAAATCCATCAGCGAGGGAAGGGTGTACTTGTCATGCCAGGGCGCGTAGCGGAACTTCATGAGATCGCGGCCGGCCGAGTAGATGGTGAAGGTGGGATCGAAGGTGGTGCCGAGCTTGAGATGCTCCTCGAGGTACGCCTTCCATTCGGGTGACCCTTGCGGGTAGACCTTGTCCCACAGCCGGGCCACCTGACCGAAGCGCTGGTACTCGTTGTTGTTGTTCTGATTGACCGGCCACGGCTGCACCACGGTGTCCTTGAGGAGCGACTCGAAGTGGCCGTAGAAGTGGGTGACCGTACCGAGACCGAGGCGCGCGGCCTTGATCGCGTTCATCTGCCCGACGCCTCCCTGGTCGAGGTGAGCGACGGAGCCGAGGCCGAGTTTCTTCGCCTCGTCGAGGATGGCGGCCATGATCTCGGGACGGAAGGCGCCGAGCTTCACGCCATCGGCGCCCTGACTGGCGGCCCAGCGTATCCACTCGCGCGCGCTCTCCGGCGTGTCCGGAAACGGTTTGCCCCAGCCGGTCCCGAAGTACTGATAGTTGAACATCCGGGGCGCCACGATCTCATTCGCGGCGCTCCGCTTCTGCTCGCTCGAGGCGAGGGCCTGACTTGCGAGGGAAACGCCCCGTACGGTGGTGACCCCGTGCCCGAGCCACAGCTTGTACGCGTACTCGGCCTCCTCGTTCTGGACCTTGCTGCCTCCGTGAACATGGAGATCCACGAAGCCGGGCAGCACGTACTGCCCGGTGGCGTCGATTTCGAAATCGGCCTTCTTCGGATCGCGGTCGGTCTTCAGGGGAAGCCCGGGAGTGCCGGCGCTGCGCACCGAGGCGATGTGATTACCCTCGATCACGATGTCCACCGGGCCGCGGGGCGGTCCGCCGGTGCCGTCGATCAGCGTCGCTCCGCGGATGACCATGGTCTTGAAAGGGCCCTTGCCCTCGTCGGCGCGCCGGTGGGGCGCGGGCTTGAGCGTCTCGGGCTCTTCGGGATCCTGAGCGTGGGCGCCGAGGCTTAGACCGGCGAGGGCGACCGCCGCGAGAGTGGTGGTGAATTTCCGCATGGACACCTCGATCACTGAGACGAAGGGGAAGGCACTAACTCAGAAGGACGAAGGCCGCGGCCAGACAGGTGGCGAGAACCGCCGAGAAGATCGCGGGGACGGGGAAGAGGAACAGCCAGGAGACGACGACGCTCGCGATCGAGGCGACCGCGAAAGAAGCGACCATCGGGCGAGCTTGCGCAGGGTCGGTTCTCGCGATCGCGGCGAGCTGCCAGAGCACCACCGTCTGCAGCACGAGGAAAATGCTGAGGCTGTGACCGAAGCCCCGGTAGAACTCGAGATACGTCCGGCTCACCCCCATGGTGTCGAACCGGATCGCCCGCATGGTCTTCAGCACATCGGTCTCGCCCATGGGCGACCAGTCCTTCCTTCCGCCCAGAGCGTGCCCCGCCGCGAACAGGAGGGAGAGGCCGGAGGCCGTGCGCAACAAGGCGGAGGCGTTCATGACCCGCTCTCCTGTTTCTTCGCGGCCGGGTCACTCTTCTGCTTTCCCACCATGGCGGCCACGTCGGCGAGAAGCTTCTTCGCGTCGTAGACGATGCCGTCCTTGATCGTGTACTTGACTCCGCCCTTCCAGTCCTCTTTGCCCGTCTTCTCGTTCAGGTACAAGGCGCCGATGCCGTAGAGCGTCTTGAAGTTCTGGAGCGGATTCTCGGGGACGATCACCAGATCGGCCAGGAGCCCGGCGCGCACCACGCCGAACTCGATCGGCTTCTTCTTCGGCTCGGAAAGGGTCAGCGCGCCGTTCATGGTCGCGGACTGGATGACCTCGAGGGGATGGAAGCCCGCCTCCTGCAGCATTTCGAATTCGTTGATGTAGCCGAAACCATAGGTCTGATAGATAAAGCCCGAGTCCGATCCCGTGGTGACCCGCCCTCCCATCTTCTTGTAGTCGTTCATCAGGCGGAACCACACCTGATAGAAGTTGCGCCAGGCCACTTCGTCCTCGGTGGTCCAGTCGTACCAGTAGGCGCCGTGGTTGGTGCGCGAGGGTTCGTAGAAGGCCATGAGCGAAGGCAGCGTGTACTTCTCATGCCAGGGCGCGTACCGGAACTTCATCAGGTCACGGCCGGCGGAGTAGATGGTGAAGGTCGGGTCGAAGGTGGTGCCGAGCTTGAGGTGTTCCTCGAGATACGCCTTCCATTCGGGGCTTCCAGGCGGGTAGATCTTGTCCCAGAGTCGCGCCACCTGGCCGAACCGCATGTACTCGTCGTTGCTGTTCTGACCCACCGGATAGGGCTGGACCACGGTGTCCTTGAGCAGCGATTCGAAGTGGCCGTAGAAGTGGGTGACGGTGCCGAGGCCGAGGCGCGCGGCCTTGATCGCGTTCATCTGCGCGACGCCGCCCTGATCGAGATGGGCGGTGGATCCGAGGCCGAGCTTTTTCGCTTCGTCCAGCATCGCGCCCATGATTTCGGGCCGGTGCGACCCGAGCTTCAAACCGTCAACGCCGTTCTCCGCCGCCCAGCGCACCCATTCACGCGCGCCCTCCGGGGTGTCGGGCATGGGCTTGCCCCAGCCCTGACCGAGGCGCTGGTAGTTGTAGATGCGGGGCGCGACGATCTCATTGCGCGCGCTGCGCTCCTTCTCCTTGACCGTGAAATCCTGATCGGAGAGAGGCACGCCCCGCACCGTGGTGACGCCGTGAGCGAGCCAGAGCTTGTACGCGTACTCGGCGTCCTCGTTTTTGGGCTTTGCCCCGGCGTGAACGTGCAGGTCGACGAAACCGGGGGTGATGTACATGGAGGTGGCGTCGATCTCGAAGTCGGCCTTTTTCGGGTCGCGCTCGGCCTTCATGGGAAGGCCGGGTGTTCCCGCGCTCCGCACCGAGGCGATCCGGTTGCCTTCGATCACGATGTCCACCGGGCCCCGGGGCGGGCCGCCCGTGCCATCGATGAGCATGCCGCCCCGGATGACCATGGTCTTGAACGGGCCCTTGCCCTCATCGGGCCGGCGATGGGGCGCGGGCTTGAGCTGATCCCCGCGGTCCTGCGCCGCCGCCGGAGGTGATGCTGAAAAGGCAAGTGCTACGAGGCTCAGGGTCGCAAGCCTGCGGAATCCGCGCATGATGGGAGGCTCCAAGGATGGAAAGGAAGGTGCGGGGAGTAGATCCGAAACGCCTTCGGCCGTCAATTCGAGGATGGACAAGGCCCCGCGAGTCCCGGGGTGTGCGGTGCCGCACCGTGCATAACCAGGGAATCAGGCGATAATGGCGGCATGCTGGAAACTGTCGCCATGGCTCTGTTCACCCTCTGGGTGATCGGCTTGGTCACCGGGAACTCCCTGGAGGGTGCGATTCATGTCCTCCTGCTGGCTGGCCTGGTGGCCCTGTATTTCCATCGTCGCGCGGTTTCGCGCGTACGGTCGGACGCCCAGATGGGCGCGTCCCGCGCGATGGCCAACGCGATGGGAGGGGCCGCCCCGGCGCGCAAGCCCGGCGCCTCGGCGAAAGCGGGGTCGCGAACCGCGTCCCGTCCGAGCGCGGCGGCCTAGGATTAGAAGAACCGGTTCTCTAAAAGACCGGGCGGCCACGTCGTCGTCGGTGCGCCGCTGATATGGTGCCGCCTGTGAACGATCGGGCCCCATCCTCTCCGGCGGCCCATCTCCGCGGCCTCACCCCGGAGGCGCTGGTTGCGCGGTTTCCGGAGATCGGTTTCAACATGTCGCAGGCCCGGCGTGTGATCACGCGGCTGGTCCACGACTACCGCGACCACCTCGACGACATCCCCGGCCTGAAGAAGACCAAGGCCGAAGCTCTCATGGCCGCGTCCAGGCTCGATCGTCTCGAAGTCACGGACCGGAGGCGCAGCGCCGTGGATCCCTTCGTGAAGTACCTCTTCCGCGCGGACGATGGCCGCGCTTTCGAAACCGTCCGCATTCCCCTCGAGCAGCCGCGTTTCTCGGTCTGCGTCTCCTCGCAGGCCGGTTGCGCGCTCAAGTGCGCGTTCTGCGAAACCGGCCGCCTGGGCTTCGAGCGAAACCTCGAACCCTGGGAGATCGTGGATCAGGTCCTGCGCGTGCGCAGCGAGTCGCCGGAGCGTCCGGTCACCGGCGTCGTGTTCCAGGGTCAGGGCGAGCCGTTCCAGAACTACGACGCCGTCATGA
>JANMVV010000392.1:0-21566 GCA_031392925.1 Vicinamibacteria bacterium | reverse complement strand
CTTCGCGTGCCGGCGGATGAAGTCGATCGTGCGCCGCGTGACTTCCGTGTCGATCCGCCGCCGCGCATTCTGGTCGTAGACCTCCACCGTCCGGGTCTTTTCTCCTCTCCGGCCTTCGAGGATATGCGGGGTCGGCGCCAGCGCGGGATCAAATTCCGCGCCGGAGGTCCACAGGCTTTCGTCGGTGGTGTTGGCAATGCCATACCATTCGTCGAAACCCTGATTGGTGGGATAGCGCCCCTCGACATCGCCAAGGTGCCACTTTCCGAAGTGGCCGGTCGCGTAGCCCTGTGCAGAGAGGATTTCGGCGAGTGTGATTTCCCATTGCGTCAGCCCATACGCCGCGCCGCCGCGCGGCACCCTCATCGTACCCGAGCGGATGGCGAAACGTCCGGTCATGATCGCCGAACGACTCGGCGTGCACTGGGCTTCGACATTGAAATTGAGCAACCGCAGCCCTTCGGTGGCGAGGCGATCGATGCGCGGGGTGGCCGCGCCGCGCAAAATGCCTCCGCCATAAGATCCCGGTTCGCCATAGCCGAGGTTGTCGGCGAGGATGAAGACGATGTTGGGCTTGGCGGGAGCAGCGGGTTTGGTCGGCTGGGCAATCGGAGCTGCGGTGACGAGTGAAGTAACACTCGTGAGGAGGAGAAGCAATTCTGTTTTCATCGCTCTATTTGCTGAGGACGATAGTAAACCCTGGCAGGTTCCGGGGGTGACGGAACCGCTTCTTTCACCTGCGTACTAGCCCACCCGCGACTCTCACCGCCAAATGGAGGCCGCGGATGCGCTGGCCTGCTCCTTCCATCGCTGTTCGTTCACGCCGACCACCAGCAGCCAGAGGATCTGCGCAACTGACCCGAGGAGGCCGAGCGCTGCAACGTAGGAAAACATGATGTTTCCCAGCCTTGGAGACAGGTAGGTCAACAGACTCAAGCCAGCGAGTATCGACAGCACGCCCAGGATGCGGGGCAGGAAGGTGGACCTGACAATGAGATAACCCTTGAAGAGAGCGACGAATCCGAAGAATGCCAACGCGATTCCTGCGCCGAGGTCGTTCACCTTGAGGAGCAAGAGCGCCAGCGCCTGCAACTGCTCCGCGTTGAAGACGCCGAGGTAATGCGCGCCACCCAAGACGTACAAGGGAGCGATGTAGAAAACGCGGCTGAACGTCTTGACCGTGCAAGCGGCAAGGCCAATGAACGCCGCGAGGAGCGAGATGGGCCCACTGACGGGTTTGAGGAGGAAACAGAAGAGGTCGGGCTCGTGATTTGACACGTCATTTCGAGCAGATAGACGGCGAGGCCCCATTGAAACAAGCTCTCGTGCGTCAGTATGTTGGTCGCGGTTGCCGCGGCGTCTCCGAACGCCACCAGCTTGGCGCTGACGAAGCCCTGGGGAATGCTCCTCCCAGAATGGTGAGGAGAGAGAACAGCCCGGCCTAATCGAGCGAGTGCTTGCCCGAGACTGGACTGCGCCAGCGGGCGCCCACCATCCTCCTGAAGTTCAACGCATGACTCGCGTTGCCCTGTTCTGCACCGGTCGCGTCTCGATCCGATCCATTGTGACATCGATCTCTACGGAGTTGTCAACGTGAGTCCGGTCACGCCTGCGCGGAAGGGTTGCCGCCTAGGGTAAGGGCGCGCGGCCTCTCATGGCCGGGCAGAAAACATGCACCTACACCGGAGGTTTCACATGAAAACAGATCGAACGTCGTCTCTCCATTTTCGGCGCTCCCCTGCTCTGATCCTGCTTTCGCTCATGACCCTCACTGCCTGTGGAGGGGGGAGTGGAAACCCGGTCGGACCCTCCGCCTCAGGAGGGGTCGTCCTTGCCGGAACCGTCGTTGGCGCGACGACGTCGTCGTCGTTGGCCTTCGGCGCCACGTCGACGCCTGCGACCCCATCGATCACGGGCGCGGTCACAATCTCGGTTCAGGAAAGTCCCGCCATCTCCACCACGGTCGGCGCCGACAGCTCGTTCAGCCTGCGCGGCCTGCCTACCGGATCGTTCACTCTCGTCTTTACCCGGGACGGCGTGCGCCTTGGCGCCCTCAGCTTCACCTCCGTTCTTCCAAACCAGGAACTGAACATCACGGTCAACCTGACCGGCGCTTCGGTGGTCCTGCTTGAAGAACAGCGCAACGGCATAGGTCACGGCGATCTGGAAATCGAGGGTAGCGTCGAGCAGGTGATCGTTTTAGGCGGAGCCTCCGACAGTCGCTTCCTCATCGATCACCGCACCGTCGTGGTGCGGCCCGGCCAAACCACGATCCGGCAAGGTAACACGGCGCGCGCAGCGGCGGATCTCATCGTCGGCCGGCATGTGCACGTCAAGGGTGTGTGGCTCCCGGCCGAAGGCTCGACCCAGCCGGTGCTCGCCTACGAGATCAAGCTCCAGGAGGGCGAAGAGGCGACCACACCGACGCCGACCCCGACGCCCCGCGCCGCCTGCATGATTGACGGCGCCACCGCCGGCCGCGGCCTGGAGCTCGAGGGCGTGGTTCTCAGTGGAAACGCTTCGGCCTTCCGGTTGACCGTGAATGGCAACCGCTCACAGAACCCCGTCGACATTATGGCCGGCGGCGCCAGTCTGGAGTGCACTCCGAAGTCGGGGCCCAACGCGCCGACGCCAGCACAGTGCGCCGGCCTGGTCGCGCCCGGCGCGCGCGTCCACGTCAGCGGCACGCTCAACGCCTGCAGTGAAACCAGCGCCCAGGTGGGGGCAACGAAGGTCTCGGTCCAGAACTAGGGCGGTTGATCTTCCCCCTCTCCGGAATTGAAGCGGCAAGACCCGGCCCGCATGATCAACATTGGGGCGAATGATTCGTCACCCGATCAGCGGCCGGCCATCGATCAGCCTGCCACCTGTGGCTTTTCCATTGGACCCTGGATGAGCGCCGGACCCCGAGATCCGAGGTTTCGAATTGACGCGGACGAAGTCCTTCCGGGAGTGTAGGTGAGCCAGGCGGTACGCCCAGGCCTTCGGACGCGAGCACCTCCCTCGGATATCCTTGTCCCAAGCCGTGACTCCACCTTCGCTTCGGGAATTCGCGTTGGTCCTTGCCGTGGGGGGGCTCGGCGCAGCGGTGTCACTCGCGTTGTCTTTTCGTATGCCCGCCCTGTCCGATGAGTTCGTCTATCTGGCCGGGGGCCTGCGCTTCGCCGACACAAACTCGCTGGCCTCGACCTACTATTTCACCGACACCATCCTCGCCATCGGGCACCCTCACCAGGACGCGCATTCGCCCGGATATGTGATCGCCCTCGGCGTGGTGGATCGGATTCTCGGCCCGGGATACGCGAGCGCGGTGGCCCTCAACGTCGTCTCGCTTCTGATCTCCCTGGGGCTCGTCTGGTCGCTCGCCTGCTGCTTCGATCGACCGAGGGGAGTGAGACTCCTGACGACCGCGTCCATCGCGCTCCCCGGTCTTCTGCCGTATTCGTCCTGGGTCATGGCCGAATGGTTGGTTGTCGCCAGTTCCCTCACTGCGATCTGGGTGGCGGTCCGTTGGGGAATGCGCCCTTTTGGAGCGGTGCTCTGCGGCCTCGCCCTCGGTGGTTGCATACTGGTGCGCGAGTCTGGAATCTTCCTGGTTCCGGTCCTGGTGCTCCTCATCGGCGCTTCACGCCTTCGATTGTCGCTCTTCGCCGGTTCCTTCCTGGCTTTCCATTTCCTGGTCTGGGCTCCGCTGAACACAACCCGACCGCCGGTGACGACTACGACGGTCAGTGGATCCGCCGGCAACACCGAAGCCTATAGAGCCGTCCGCGAGGGCCGAATCCTCTACGCGGCGGGCCGGTTGGCCAGTCGCGCTGAACGCAACCTGTCGGCGGTGTCCCGGGCCGGAGTTGAGCAGCAACTGGTCTTGTTCCTGCTGCTCGCGATCCCGGCGCTTTCATGGATGTCATGGGGCGAAATCGAGCAACGAGCCCGGCTGACGCTCATCGGCCTGTCGGCCGGCCTGGCCGGAATGGTGGTTGCAACCGTGACCCTGACTGACCTCGTTGGCTGGAACGGTCCCAGATACTGGACCATCCTGGCCCCCGCCTTTTTTCCGCTCCTGCCTGCCCCCATCAACCGGGCCCGGCGAGTTACCCTGTTCGTTGCGGTGGCGCTCAGCCTGGCGACCGCTTTCTCGGTTCTGGTTACGTTTCGCCGGTTCAAATCCCAGGGGTCGCCGGTCGACGAGGTTGCTTATTTTGATCGCTACGCGCCCCCGGGCTCTTATTCGCGCGTGGTCTGGCAGAACGGGTACAAACTGGGTCTGGCGCGCTACCCGGTGGAGGTCATCGTGAGCATTCCCCAGAGTCGGAGGGAATACCGCGCCCTCGAGCGGGCAGTCTGGTTCGACTACGTCGTGCTCTCAACCTGGCAAAGCGTGCTTGACGCGGAGGGAAGATACATCCTCGTCAATGGAGCGGATCCGGACCCGCTGCTGAAGATCTTCCGGCGATTGCGGTAGGCCCCAAGCCCCGCAGCACATTCGAAAGGCGGCGAAGTATCTTGATGATGGATAGCGCAGTGCAAGATCGGCGTGTCCTGCTGGTAGGCGGCGGTTTGTGTGGCTTGACCGCGGCGATCTTCCTGAAGAGGGCGAATATTCCGTTCAGGATTTTCGAATCAAGCGTCAGTCCAACCGACATTGGCGGCACGGTCACCATTTTCCCGAATGGAATGAGAGTTCTCCGGGAGTGCGGCATCAAGGACGATGTCGTAGGCCGGGGTGCTTCGACCAGGCAGGCGGTCATTCAGGACCATTTTGGCAAGCAGTTTGCCACCCTGACCATGGGCGCGGTCGAACGCTATTCAGAGCCCACCATCACCATCAGGCGCTCCCTCCTGCACAGAATTCTGATCGAGAAGGCGGAGAGCCTGGGGACGCAGATCGAATACGGCAGGAGGCTTGTCGGTGTCTCCCAGGATTACGACCGGGTGAAGGTTGAATTTGAGGACGGGACCCAGGCGGACGGCGGCATCTTGATCGGGGCGGACGGGATCAATTCGAACGTTCGGAAGTTTGTGGTCCCTGCGGACGAAGGGCCAGCCTATTCCGGGCTGGTCTTTTTCGCAGGCTTTGTCGACGACCAGAAACTCATCTCAAGAACTAACCTGGATCGGAGTTCTCAATACGTGACCGTCGGGCCCGTCGGCTTTTTCGGCTATAGCCATGTCGACCACCCCGCGGCGCCTAATCCCTCCCTTCTGTGGAATTGCTATCTGAGGCAGGACGATCGCATTCCCAGCGCCGATCTGAAGGCCATGTCTGACCAGGCCATCAGGCGACGGGTGATGGACGCTCATCGGGGTTGGCACTGGCCCATCCTTGACCTGATCGAGAATTCGACGACTTTTTGCCGGGCCAGCATCTTCGAGGTCGTCGGCCTGGCCAGATGGTCCCGAGGCCGCGTCATGATCATTGGCGACGCGGCTCATGCCATGAACCCGGTGGCCGGCCAGGGCGCCAACATGGCGCTCGAGGATTCGCAACTCCTCGTAGAGCTGTTGAAACATCACCAGCTGCCCGTCGAGCAGGTGTTCAGGCACTTTGAGGATGTTCGCAAGCCCAGGGTCACGAAGGCCGCCCAGAGGGCGCATCGCAGCAGCAAACACACCATGATCAAGGTGGGCTGGTTGAGCGGGTGGATTCGAAACCGCGCCTATGCCGCATTGACCAGAGTGGTTCCGGACCGCTGGACCAACCGGCGGTTCAGATACGAAGTCGGTCGGGACAAGGAAGAAATCCTGAGGCGGTTTTCGATCTAGCTCCCGACTTGCGGAGACAGGATCCGCTCCAGGCTGGCCGCGACATGGGCCTGTTGTTCTTGGGCCAGGCCGATCCAAAGCGGCAGCCGGATGAGGCGCTCGGACTGGCGATTCGTCACGTCCAGTTTGCCGCTCGCCACGGCGTAGCGCTTTCCGGCTGGCGATGAATGCAGGGGTACGTAGTGGAATACGCAGCTGATTCCATCGTTCTTCAGCTTCCCCAGCATCTCGTTCCGGTCCACACCCACGGGCAGGAGTATGTAGTACATGTGGGCGTTGTGTTGGCGTCCTTCCGGGACAATCGGTCGTCGAAGGAGCCCCTTTGATTCAAGCGGCCCGAGCAACTGGTGATAGCGTTTCCAGCATGCAAGGCGTCTCCGGGTGATGTGGTCGGCCTCCCCGAGCTGTGCCCAAAGGAACGCCGCAACCAGTTCTCCGGGCAGGAAGGATGAGCCGACGTCCTGCCACGTGTATTTGTCCACCTCACCTCGAAAAAAGCGCCCCCGATCGGTTCCCTTTTGCCAGATCACCTCGGCTCTCGCCGCGAGGCCCCGGTCGTTCACCAGCAAGGCGCCGCCTTCGCCGGAGATGACGTTCTTCGTTTCGTGAAAGCTGTACGCGCCGAGGTCCCCGATGGATCCAAGCTCTCGACCTTTGTAGCTCGCGGTGATGCCTTGCGCCGCATCCTCCACCACCCTCAGTCCATGTCGCCGGGCGATCGACATGATGACGTCCATTTCGCAACCGACGCCGGCGTAGTGCACGGCCACAATCGCTCTGGTGCGAGGCGTGATGGCGGCCTCGATCAGTCGCTCGTCGATGTTCAAGGTGTCTTCGCGGATGTCGACGAAAACCGGAGTTCCGCCCCGAAGCACGAAGGCATTGGCGGTTGACACGAAGGTGTACGCCGGCATGATTATTTCGTCACCCGGGTGGAGGTCGAGCAGCAGGGCCGCCATCTCCAGGGCTGCGGTGCACGAATGAGTCAGCAGCGCTCGCGCGGCGCCCGTTCTGCTTTCCAGCCAGTTGTGGCAGAGGCCGGTGAACGGGCCGTCTCCCGCCAGCACATTGTTCGTGTGGGCGGCCACGATATTGGCCAGCTCATGGCCGGTCATATACGGTTTGTTGAATGGGATGATTGGACTAGACCCTCAACGATCCTTCATGGCTCAGCAGGGAGTCTCTCGCGAACGAACGCAGCAGCGAGAGTGCGCCCCTAGTCGATGTTCAATGATTCCCGGACCACGTACTGCGGAACCCCGTTGATGTTCATATAGATCCTCCCTACGTATTCTCCAACGATTCCGAGCACGAAGACGGTCAGGCCTCCCATCACCAATATGGCCGCCATAATAGAACTGTAGCCGGCCGGAATTGCCGGATTCATCAGCTTTTGCAAGGAAAGGCGCAGGGCGAAAAGGAATCCGATCACCGCGAGCGCTATCCCGAGGCCGGTGGCGATCCGCAGCGGCACGATGGAGAAAGCCGTGAATCCATTGAGCCAGAGGGCGACCATTTTTTGCGCCGAGTAGTTCGATCGGCCGGACAGTCTCGGCCTGTGGTTTGTCTGCACTTCAGACATGTGCTGCGTGGTCCTGACAAAGATCCCGCCCAGGTAGGGGTAGGGGTTCTTGCACTTGACCGCTTCGTCGACGATGAACCGCCTGCAGACCCAAAAGTTGCCGAAGTGTAAATGCTTTGGCTTTCCAATCAGGTAGTTGGCCATCAGGTTGTTGAGGACCGTGCCGATCTTCTGCAGCGAGCTCTGCGAGTGGGCTGAAAATGTCGCGAATACGACGTCGCTACCCTTGGCCAGCTGATCGACGAGGGGCCATAGATGATCGATCGGCGTCTGCCCGTCATCGTCCGAGTAGACCACCACGTCGCCCGTGACCGCGGAAAAGCCCGCCAGAGACGCACAGGGCTGACCGAAATTCCGGGTCAGACCGATGCCTTTTACTCTCTCGTTTCGGCAGAGCGACCTGATCGTGTCCAGCGTCCCATCAGGCGAGCCATCGTCGACCAGAATAATTTCGTAGTCGATCGATTCCCTTTCCTGGAGAACCCGGATGGTTTCCTCGACCACCGATGGGAGCGTGCGCTCCGACCGATAGCATGGAATAACGACGGAGATCTTCATGGCCTTCCCGCCTGGGCCTTCAGAAAGGCCAGCCTGGCTTCGGTCGCGGGGAACATCGTGGTTTCTCTGCTGAATGAATCATCCTTGTAGATCGTCACGCAAAATTCGAACGGGAAATAGTCGTTCCTCAGAATCACGTTCCTGCTCAAGCCGTACGCCATCGAAAGGATGGTTTCAGGCGCACTATTGAAGTTGTGCTCATGGGCGTAGTCCACCCTGTCCGAAATGAAGTCCGCCGACAGCGCGATATTCGCCAGCCTGAACATCCGGGCCAGACTCCCCCGGATCTCCTCGTAACCGTCAACGCCTTCTAGCTTCAGATTGAAGGTCCCACTCGCGATCACGTAGTCGAAAGTGGAGGAGGGCGCGTAGTCTTCGAGGGCGGTTTGCACGAATGTCGCGTTCGCCGACGCGAACCGCCGCTTTCCTTCGGCGATGAACTCGCCGACCAGGTCAATCCCGGTGTAGGTGCAGCCCTCGATGTTCATGCAACGCAGGTAGTCAACGAAATCGCCAAAGCCGCATCCGACATCGAGAACGCTCGCGCCGGTGAGGTCCCAGTTCGACGTCAACTGGTGGAAACGCAGGAACTGCTTGCCCTTGTCCCAGCCGAGGGCTTTGAGAGAGTAACCGTGAGCGGCCAAGAGCCGCCGATAAGACTCGACAATCTGCGCGTGCTCCCGCTTCATGGTCCGTCGGTCTCCGGCTTTGCTCGTTGGACCAGCTTCTCGATTGAAGCCAGGTCGACGAAGTTGCACGACACGATGTCGTTTCCCTCGATTGAAATGCCGTAGTTCGCGTCCAATTCGCTGACCAGCCTGATGATGTCCAGACTGTCCAGCAAGCCGTCCGCGATGAAGTTCGAACTGGCCGCATAGTCGACCTCGGGCCGGATGCCCTTCAGGATCTGCGCGGTGGTCTTCATTGGGGATCCAGGGGCACCAGGATCTGTCTCCTGAGCGTCAGCTTGTCTACTTTCCCGGTGGGAGTCAGCGGCATGGTGTCGATCCTGCGGACCAGCCCGGGCACCATGTACTTGGGCAGTTGGGCTGTGAGTTGCCGGCGGATCGCTGCCTCGTCGACGGAGATGGCGCCGGAAACATAGCCCAGGACGATCTGTTTCCCGTCCTCATCGAAGAACGCGCTCGCCTGCGAGACGCCGTCCATGCCCATGGCCGCGCTCTCTATTTCGCCGAGCTCGATTCTGTATCCGGAGTACTTGATCTGCGAATCCTTTCTTCCCAGGAAAAGAAGTTCTCCGCGCTCGTTGAGCCTGACCAGATCTCCGGTGCGATACACCTTCTCCTGGAAATGCTTGTTGAGAGGATTCTGGATGAACACTTCGTCGGTCCGGGCCTGGTCGTTCCAGTATCCAAAGGCAAGGGAGCTTCCCCGGATATGCAGCTCGCCAATCTCCCCGGGGTCGACGGCGTCACCGGAGTCGTTCAGCACCGACAACTCGACGTTTCTGCACGCGCGCCCCATCGGGATCGAGTCCTGGTCGCTGAACGTCCGGTCGACGATGTAGTAGCACGCGATGACCGCGGCCTCCGTGGGTCCGTAGAGATTCGAGAAAAGCGCATGCTCGAGATGACGCCTCCAGTGATTCAGGTGCTTGCTGGGCATCGGCTCCCCGGCAAACAGAACCTTGGTTATTTCGATGGGTGGGTTTTGGCCCAGCGTGTTCGTGTTGGCTATGTGGATCAGCACGGACGGCACCCAGATGATGAAGTTCACGCGGGCGCGCTTGACGTACTCGAGGAGTTCGGCCGGAAATGCGAACAGATGTTCGGGAATCAGGACGAGAGTTCCGCCCGTCTTCAACGTTCCGAAGATATCCAGCACCGAGACGTCAAAATAGAACGGCGACTGATTCCCGAAGACCGTCGACTCGTCCAGGCCGTAGCATTCGGTGGCCCAATCGATGAAATCCGCCACGCTTCGATGGGAAACCACCACGCCCTTCGGAGTGCCCGTCGAACCGGAGGTGTAGATGCAGTAGATCGGGTCGGTGTCGACAACCCGCTCGACCCCGGGGGCCGGGCGGACGGGCGGTGGCGCGGCTTCCGAATCGAGCAGCGATCGCAGGTCCCATACCAGGAGGCGATTCGCCGCGCACACCTCGTCGATGGTCGTGCGAAGGCGCGCGCTGGTGACCATGGCCCTCGGCTCGAGATTTCTCAGCACCTTCTCCAATCGGGCGATCGGTGACTTGGTATCCAGGGGCACGTAAAAATTTGCCGAGTAGAGGATGCCGAGAAAGGCGATGACGCCGTCCGCGGATTTGGGCAAGTAGACCGCGATGGGCTGGTTTCTCCAGTCCTTCGGAATGTGACCGGAGAACCGGAGGGCGTGCGCGCGAAGCTCGGCGAAGGTGTACTGACGCGCCTCATCAATGATCGCGATCTTGTGCGGATTCCGCCGGGCGGCTTCCTCGAGAAAAGCGATGCAGGAGTTGATCATGGACCGATGTCCTGGCTAGTCCCGGGCGAGCCGGGCCAGACCGAATCCTGTCTTCCCGTACTGGTTGCCGTTATAGAGCATGTAGAGATCGCGCCCATGGCTGAATACGAAGGGATATTCGACGTCTTCGCTGTCCCACCCGCTCGCTGATGTCGTGATGTCGGCGGAATCGTCTTTTCGGGTCCAAGTCCTCCCATCGCCGGACTCGGCATACCCGATCCGGTACCGGCCGAAGGACTTGTAGGAATACCACATCATAAACGTGTTCCCGTCGATCACGACGCTGGGATTGGACACGTAGGACCGGCTCTGCGAGTCGCCGATGCTGACTTCATCGAGCCGGTTCCAGCCCAGTCCGTCGGGCGAAACCGCATGCTTAATGGCGAATCGTGGAACTGGGCCGGAAGGGCCGGAAGACCAGCCCACGCACGATTCGTACCACATGTGAAAGATTTCCTGCGCTGGCTGATGGCAGACGCAGACCGCGCCGCCGGAAAAGGGCTCGATCTCGTTTCTTTCCAGCCATGGGGCGGTGGACACGCGGGTCGCGGTACGCCGATCGTTGTCCAGATAGGCCAGTCCGCAAGAACAAAGGTAGGGGTCGCCTAGCGTGACCGAGAGGCCGGCGTAGTACATCGCGGGCCGGTCTTCGAGCCACACGACGCTGCAGGGGATCACCCCGGAGTCATCGAAAGCCCCAGCCGCCCCGGGGGCAAGCACCGGTTCCGCCGAGATCGAGAGAATATCTGCAGGGGCCTTGAGGTCGATGTCCACGAAGGCGATGTGCGACCTGCTCCGCGCGTCCCGGGAGCTGAAGAAGACTCTGAAGATGTCTTCCCGCAGATGGATGGCCCGGGGCCACGCGGCGTGGGTGAGCATCCAATCGTGCTGACCCTCGGCGACGAAGACGCGACCAAGCTTTTGCCAGCCCATACTCGTGTCTTGCCTATCTGGATATGTCCAGTTTGTCGCTTATGCAGCCATAGAGCGGTGAACTCTTCTCCCCGTAGACGCCTCTTTCCTCCGTGTTCGCAGAGACGTATGCCGAAGCCCCGATGAGAGTCTGTTTGGCCACCACCACGCCCGACTTGAGCACGGATCCGGCGCCCAGGATCGAATTGTCACGAACTTCGCAAAACGTGCCCACATAGGAACGAGGGGAGAAATAACAGTGATTGCCGATGGTCGAATCGTTTGAACAGATGGAGCCTTCGTAGAAGTAGTTGTTGTGCCCGATAGTCACGAAGGGACTGATCACCGCCATGTCGGCGACGAAGGTATTTTCCCCGATTGCCGAGGCGCAGACCGCGCGCGGGCTCACGTACGAAGCCAGCCGGTACCCCTTTCCTTTGGCCTCGAGGTATTTCTTCTCGCGGAGGGCATTCATCCGGCTCGGCCCAATGGCCACAAAAAGGTCGTGGCCCGACGGAGGATAGGTTTCCTCGATGCGCTCGAAATCAAAGACTTCAAGACCGCACATCGGGCCTTTGTTGTAGAGCGCATCCACCGTGAATGCGACGACCTCATAGTCGGCATCCCTGGAGAAATAGTAGTGACTGATCTTGGCCATCGATGAATTTCCAAAGATGATCAGTTTTTTCATCGCGATCTACCGGCATCTTCGGAGACGGCCAGTCCGATCCCCGTCTTGCCAAAGCCATTACCGTTGTACAGCATGTACCTCCTGCCCGCGGCGTCGAACACCCACGGATATTCAATCATTTCAGAATCCCAGCCCGAATCGGAGACGTCGATCCCGACCCCGGTATCCTGCCTCTCCCACCGAACCCCGTCGGTCGATAGTGCGTAGCCGATCCGGTAGGCCTCGCCGCGCACGGAGTACCACATTTTGTAGCCCCCATCCTCCTTCAGGACGAAGGGCCTCCCAAAGGCATATTCGCCGGGCTCCTGATAGTCGATCGCCACCACGCCATTTCGCGACCAGTTCGTGCCATCCGGGGATTCGCAGTATTTGATGTTGTAGTAGTGCCGGTACCGACCGTCGGGTTCAGATTGCCATTTGTCCATCGATGCGTACCACATCCTGAACAGCCCGTTCTCGTGGATGACGCAAGGGCTGGCACAGGAATAGGGCTCGTGCAGCGTTCTGGTCATCACCGGTCCATCCCCCCGCCGGGAAAACGCACCGTTGACGTATTCGGCGACTCCGATCGAGTTGTTGAAAGGGACGCCGACGGTCAGGTTCCATCCCGTGTAGAAGAGGTAGTGCCTGCCTTTCGCGGAAACCAGGCTGCCGAGCGTAACTCCGGCGTCATCGAAGGCCCCGGTCTTTCCGTGGGTCAAAAGGGCCGACGTCGAGAGATTACGCATCGACCCCGGGTCCGAGACATCGAAATCGAAGCAGTGAACCTGGGAACGGTTGCTTCGATCCCTCGGCGAATAGAAGACACGGACCTTGCCGGCCGACTCATCCAAGACCTGTGCCACAGGGGTCAGGGCCGCGGTCAGGCCGTGGTCGGCCAGGCACGCAGGATCGAAAACGCGCCCGAGTCTCTTCCAGCGCACGCTCAGCTTCCCTCGTTCATGCAAACAAACGCCCGGGCGTCAGGCCCGCAATTGAAGAGGACGTCGAGAACCGTTACTTCATGCACAAACGGCTGGTGCAACTGCTCGTAGGCTGGATAGGAATAGGAGATGTAGTCGAGTTCAATGCCGTTTTCCAGAAACCGTGACGCGTTCATGAACGTCCTGGCGGACGGACCGTTGACGAAGTGGTCGCAACCCAGCAACTTGCACAGATTGATTGCCTTCTCGCCGTCCTTGCTTCCAGACTGACCCAGGTCGCTTGATCGATGCCATTCCGCGTTGATGCCCATGGCGCCGGCGATCAGCTTGGTTGCGAATATGTCCAGGTCCGATATCTTCGACCATCTGTGGGTCAGATAGATTTCCTCGAGGAGGTACTCATAGTCCTTGAAGTATCTTGCCTTTTGGTAGTTCGCTTTGAAAGCCTTGTAGTGCTTGTCTTGCCAGTTTGAGCGCGGATCGATGACGGCGTCACATATTCGCTGGTCTCGGAGTCCCTTGCTCAAGACAGGGACGGTCAGCCAAAGGTCGCCATGCGCCGTCCTTATCCGATTGCGACTGCGCCAGTCCTTTGCGGTGTATTGCACATCGTCATAGAAGACAAACACGTCGACCCGGCTGATGAGGTCGAACACACCCTTCCAGGGAATATAGTTTGGCTGCAGGATGGCGATCTTCTTCATGGTGATTGTGGGTGAGGCTGGGGGACGCATCGCCTGGCAAGCCGGGCTTTCCGGTTGGAGGGCGCACGACCTTCACCATCGGACGCCCGTTGCAAAACGACATGTGCATCGACCATGAGAGCGTCAGTCGAACCCACGCGCGCATCGTGTACCTCGGCGGCGCGCACCGCATCGAGGATCTCGGGTCGACCAACGTCACCCACGTGAACGATGCCGCGGTTACCACACCCGCCACCCTGCCGCATGGAATGCAGATCCCTCGCCCAGGCCCTAGTATTTCGGCACCGACGGATCCACGTCGTTCGACCAGGCGAGAATGCCGCCCTGGAGGTTGATCAGGGCGCCCTTGAATCCCGACTCCTGCAGCGCCTTGATCGCCTGCGCGCTGCGCACCCCGCCCTTGCAGTGGACGACGGTAGTGCGTGAGGCGTCGATCTCCGTCGCCCGGCTCACCACGAGCTTGAGGGGAATGAGGCGCGAGTTGGGAATGCGCGCGATCTCGAACTCGTGCGGCTCGCGGACGTCGATAATCTGGACGTCGTCCCCGCGCCTGATCCAGGCATCGAGTTCCCTCGCGGTGATCTGCGCGGGCCCGGCCGCCGCGACCGCGCCCGGCCGGGGACGCATGCCGCAGAATTCCTCATAGTCGATCAGCTCCCTGATCGTGGGCTTCTCGCCGCACATCGGGCAGCCTGGATTCTTGCGGAGCTTCAGCTCCCGGAATTTCATCCTCCACGCATCGAAGAGAAGGAGGCGATTGAGGAGAATGCCTTCGGCGCCGAGGATCAGCTTGATCGTCTCGTTCGCCTGGATCGAGCCGACGATGCCAGGCAGCACGCCGAGCACGCCGCCCTCCGCGCAGGACGGCACGAGACCGGGAGGGGGAGGCTCGGGATAGAGGCACCGGTAGCAGGCGCCCTTCGCGGCCCAGAAGACGCTGGCCTGACCCTCGAATCGGAAGATCGACCCGTAGACGTTTGGTTTGCCGAGAAGAGCGCACGCGTCGTTGACCAGATACCGGGTCGGGAAGTTGTCGGTGCCGTCGACCACGATGTCGTAGTCGCGGAAGATCCGAAGCGCGTTCTCGCTGGTGAGGTGGGTTTCGTAGGTCTCGATGTCGATGTGCGGATTGATTTCTCGGAGCCGGTCGCGAGCGGATGCGGTCTTGAGCCGGCCGACATCCTTCGTTCCGTGGATGACCTGGCGCTGAAGGTTCGATTCATCCACGACGTCGAAATCCACGAGGCCGATGTGACCGACCCCGGCCGCGGCGAGATAGAGACCGAGGGGCGAGCCGAGACCGCCGGTGCCGATGCTAAGGACACGCGCGTTCTTGAGCTTGCGCTGGCCCTCCATGCCGACCTCATCGAGGATGAGGTGGCGGCTGTAACGGGCGATTTCGGCGTTGGTTAAGGCCGGTAACTCGCTCGCGACCGCGGCTCCGGCAACCGCGGGAGCGCCGCCGGCGATGGCCGGGACGATCATGATCGTCTCGCCGTCCTTGACCTGGGTGTTGACGCCGTCGAGATGGCGGATGTCCTCGTCGCCCACGTAGACGTTGACGAAGTTGCGCAGCACGTTCTGCTCGGTGAACAGGTGCCGGCGCAGTTCGGGGAACGCGGCGGTGAGCTGGTCGAGCGCCGCCCCCGCGGTGCCCGCGGTGATCTCGAGCTCGGACTTGCCCGAGGTGAACTGGCGCAGGGGAGTGGGGATGACGATGGTTGAGGTCATGATTTCAGTCCTTGATGATCAGTTCTTCGGAGTTGAACCGCGAGCGGTCTGGTTCCAACTCCCACGAGAAGAGGTCAGCCGAGCTGCCCTTCGGAACCGAGACGATGATGTACGACCAGGTGGGCCAGGCGTGATCGAGGTCGAACTGCGAGGCCTCGGCCGGCCAGTCGGGATGCGAGTGATAGTTGCCGATGAGGTCGAGGCCCCTCGTCCGCGCGTGCTTCTCTCCGCGCATGACGTCTCGCGGCGTGATCAGGGTGCGGTCGTGCCGCGCGCCCTCCGGGATGGCGTTTTGCAAAGGCAGGATTTCGACCACGACCTTCCGGCCCTTCTCCTCGGTGCGCCCGATGAGCAAACCGCAGCACTCGCCCGGATAGTCCTTCTCCCCATGCGCCCGTATGGCCGCGAGGTGTTCCGCCTTGACCACGATCATGCCGACACCGCCATGGAGTCCCTACACTTTCCCCAGCGCCTGATCCACATCCTCAATCAAGTCCCGCACATCCTCGATGCCCACGGAGATCCTCACCAGCCCATCGCTGATCCCGAGTCTCTTCCGCTGCGCGGGCGACACCTCGCGATGCGACGAACTCGCCGAGTGCGAGACTCCGGTGAACACGTCCCCGAGGCTGGTGAGCCGGACGCACAACTGCAGCGCGTTCATGAACCGGAACGCCGCCTCCTTGGTATTGTCCTTCAGTTCGATGGACAGCAGCGCGCCCGCATGCGGCGGGCGCAGGATCCTTGCCACCAGGCCCGAGGCCGCCTCTGGTGAAAGGCTCGGATGGTGCAGGCGAGCGAGCCGCGGATCGTCCTTGAAGTGCTCGGCGAGCTTCCTCGCGTTATCGCACTGACGTTCGACGCGCAGGCCGAGGGTCTTGATGCCGCGCAGGATCTGGTGCGCCTCCCACACGCTCATCACGCCCCCGGCGAGCTTCATGATGCTGACCAGGGCGAGACGGTCGTGTTCCTGCTTCGCCACCGCGACCCCGCCGGTCGCGTCGGCGTGACCGGCGAGATACTTCGTGGCGCTGTGGATGACGAAGTCGGCGCCGAGGGTGAGGGGCTGACAGAGGAAAGGCGAGGCGAAGGTGTTGTCGACCACGAGACGCGCGCCCGCCTCCTTCGAGATGGTGGCGACGGCCGCGAGGTCGCAGACCTTGAGGAGCGGATTCGAGATTGTCTCGGCGAGGAGAGCGGTCGGCTTGCTGGCGGTAGCCTTCGCACGCACGGCTTCGAGATCGTTGAAGTCGGCGGTGACGGTCCTGACGCCCCCCGACCCGAACACCTTGTGAAGGAGGTCGAAGGTCGCGCCGTAAAGATCCTGGGAGGCGAGCACGGTCGAGCCGGGCGAGAGTTCACACGCGAAGAGAGCCGCGTGCAGCGCGGCCATCCCGGAGCCATACGCGCACGCCACCGTCCCCGCTTCGAGGGTGACGAGGGCGTCCTGAAGCGCCTCGATGGTCGGGTTGCCGTAACGGGTATAGACGTAGTCGCCGGCCTCGCCCGAGAAGACCTTGTCGACCTCCTCCATCGAGTCATAGGTGAAAGCGGACGTTGCGTAGATCGGGGTGGCGACGGGCCGCCCGATCGGGGGCTTCAAACGCTCGCCCGCGTGAACGATTTGTGTTGAGAGTCGCCGCTGTGCCATGAAATCCACCGTTGAGATGCGCTCCGCCTGACTGAAGAGGCAGGGAAGCGAGGGGGGACTTCCGGTGCGGCTCTTTAGCAGGTTTTTACGTGGAGCAAGTTACCGATAAATCGCCACGTCGCGAGGCCGCCTCCGCGGCGCCGCGATTCGATCGAGCCGAGATTAATCAGGAAAGGATGCAAGCGCAAAACCCACGATTCCCCGGCTCACCTGCCCTGGACACGAAAGCCGCCAGATGACCCGCGCCTTCCGGGCTTTTGAGACGTGCGTCGCGGCCGATGGCCGCGAGGATAAATCGCCTCCGTGGCCTAAACTCATTCCATGAAAGTCCGTTTCTGGGGAACCCGGGGGTCGATCGCCACTCCCGGGCGTGGCACGACCCACTTCGGGGGTAACACCTCGTGCGTCGAACTGACCACGGACAGCGGCGACCTGCTCATTCTCGACTGCGGTACCGGAGCGCACGGTCTGGCCGCGAAACTCATCGCCGAGGGTCGGGGTCCCATCAACGCCAACGTCCTTCTCGGGCACACTCACTGGGATCACATCCAGGGCTTTCCGTTCTTCAGCCCGGCCTTCGTCCCGGGGAACTCGGTCGCGATCTATGGCCCGGACGGCAGCCGCGGCTCGCTCCACGACGTGCTGTCCGGCCAGATGGAGTTCACCTACTTTCCCGTCGAGCTGGGCCAGCTCCCGGCCACGATCACGTACCACGATCTGACCGAGGGCATCCACAGGATCGGCAGCGCGCGGGTCGCGACGCAGTTCCTGAATCACCCGGCCCTGACCCTGGGATATCGCATCGAGGCCGACGGCGTCGCGGTCGTCTACCTGGTGGACCATGAGCCCTTCTCGGACGAGCTCTGGCGCGCCGATGCCAAACCCGGACACCTCGACTCCATCCTGCACGAAGGAGATCGCCGTCACGCGAAGTTCATGGAGGGCGCCGATCTCGTCATCCACGACGCCCAGTACACCCCAGAGGAATACGGCCCCAAGAAGACCTGGGGACACAGCACCTATGAGTACGCCGTGAGGTTGGCCGCGGCCGCCGACGTCAGGCAGGTGGCGCTCACTCACCATGATCCGGGCCACGACGACCCGTTCATCGCCAGCCTGGAGCGCAAGGCGCGCGTCCTGGCCCTTCAATGCGGCACGGGGGTTGACGCCTTCTGCGCCTATGAGGGCTGCGAAGTCGTCATCGAGCCGCGCGCCCGCCTCCTCAAGCCGTTCGTCTCGACCGACGCCCTGCAGCCCTCGGTCGCGCAACGCCGCTTCAAGATCCTGGTCGTGGACGATCAGTCGGAGTCCCTCATGCTCATCGTCCGCGCGCTGGTGGATGGCCCGTACGAGGTCGCCACCGCGATGAGTGGAGCGGAAGGACTCCGCATGATCGCCGAGGCGGCGCCGGACCTCGTGGTGCTGGACTACAAGATGACCGGAATGGACGGGCTCGCGGTGGTGAAGGCGCTGCGGGCCCGGACCGAGACCGAGCGTCTGCCGGTGCTCATGCTCACCGCCATGACCGACGAGGCGAGCACGCGCGCCGGCTTCGAGGCGGGTGTCACGGACTACGTGACCAAGCCGTTTTCAATCCCCCAGCTCGTCGCCCGCGTTCACGCCTGCCTGGCCCGCACCGGCCGCCGGTAGCCCTACGCGATCACCTCGACGCGGTCGAGGTACCTGGACAATTCGCCCACGCACCCGCGCGATGCCTCCGCGTCGCCCTGCGCCGCCGCTCGCTCGAGGGCCGCGCCGATATCCGTGATGGCGTCGAAGCCCCAGCTTCCGCCCGCGCCCTTCATGCCGTGACCCAGGCTTTCGACGATCGCGAAGTCGCCCCGGTCCAGGGCGCTCAGGATCGAGGTCACCTCCAGCCGGCGGTTCTGCAGAAAGGCGGGAATGAGGTCGGCGATCCGCGGATTCGCGCGCACCTTGATGGTTTCCTGCACGCGCCAGGCCTGGGTCGCGGTGGCGGGCGTGGCGACGCAGTGATCCTTGATGGCCTGAAGAAGCACCTCTTGCTTGATCGGCTTCGACAGATACGCGGTGCACCCGGCGGCCAGGCACTCTTCCTGATCGCCCTTCAGGGCCGATGCGGTAAGAGCGATGATCGGCGTGGGCGCTTTGTGGTTCTCCAGCTCCCAGGCCCTGATCTTCCGGGTGGCGGTCAGGCCGTCCATGACCGGCATTTGCCGATCCATGAGGACCAGGTCATAGGGCGAGGCGGTGAACTTAGCGTAGGCGATCGCCCCGTTCTCGGCGACTTCGATCCGGTAGGGCGTGTCCTGCAGGTAGGCCACAGTGATGGTCCGGTTGTCCGGGGAGTCTTCCACCAGGAGGACGCGCAGTGCGGGCAGCGCCGGCTCGGGATCCGCGCCGATCGGTATGGTCGCCCGCCGCCGGCTCCCCGTCCAGATCTCGAGCGGCACCGTGAAGGAAAACACGCTGCCTTTCCCGACCCCGCTCTCCACCCGGATGCGCCCGCCCATCAGTTCCACCAGCCGCTTGGAAATGGTGAGCCCAAGTCCCGAACCCCCGTACCTTCGCGTGGTGGACGAGTCGGCCTGGGTGAAACGCTCGAACACCGCGCCCAGCTTCTCGGTGGGAATCCCGATGCCGGTGTCGGAGATGGTGAAGCACAGAGCCCCCGCCGCTTCCGAGGCCGCGTCCTTGGTGACCCGCAGGACCACTTCGCCTGATTCCGTGAACTTGATGGCGTTGCCCATCAGATTGAGCATCACCTGCCGGAGCCGCGTGGGGTCGCCGATCAGGCCGGTGGGCACGTCCGGCGCGATCTCGCACACCAGGGCTAGGCCTTTTTCGGAGGCGCGGCCCGCCACCATCTCCCGCACTTTCTCGAGGAGATCGTGAAGCGAGAAACCGGTTCGTTCCAACTCGAGTTGCGAGGCTTCGACCTTGGACAGATCGAGGATGTCGTTGATCAGATTGAGCAGATTGTCGCCGGCGCGACGGAAGATCTGCACGTATTTGTCCTGCTCCTCGGAAAGGGGCGTCTTGGCGAGGAGGTCCGCGATGCCGACGATGGCATTCATGGGGGTGCGGATCTCGTGGCTCATGCTGGCCAGAAAGTCGGACTTGGCGAGGCTCGCGGTTTCGGCCATGGCCTTGGCCTGCTGCAGTTCCGCCTCCACCCGCTTGCGCTCGGTGACGTCGCGCGCCGCCGCGAAGACGCCCTGCAGGGTGCGGCCACGGTCGTAGAACGTCGTCGCGTTGTAGGACACCACGGTCTGCTTTCCGTCGAGGGCGCACGCGGTGAGCTCGTAGTCGGTGACCTTCTTCTCGCGCAGCACCAGCTTGATCGCGGCCTCCGCCCGTTCCGGGTCGGTGAAGTAGCTCTTGAAGGGCGCGCCGATCAGTTCGTCGCGCGTGCAGCCGGTGAGGTTTTCCATCTGCTTGTTGACGTCGGTGATGATGCCCGAGGGATCGGCCATCATGAGGGCGTCGATGTTCGATTCGATGAGGGAGCGCGTGTAGAACTGCTGATCGCGCAGGCGCTGGTCGAGCTTCTTCTGCTCCGCTTCGACGAGCTTGCGGGCGGTGTTGTCGGTGCCGATGAGCAGGTAGCCGATGATCGCGTCCTGGGGGTCGCGCAAGGCGGTGACCGAGACCACGGCAGGGAACCGGCTTCCGTCCTTGCGGAAGTAGGTGAGCTCGTAGATGTCCTCGATACCGCGCGAAGCTTTGAATACCAACGCTTCGAAGCCGGGGGTGATGGGAGTGCCGAGCTCGACGGAGAGTGCTTTGGCCCGGGCGATCACCTCCTCGGGATCGGAGATATCCGCGGGGGTGATCTTGTTCATCACCTCGGCCGCGGTGTAACCGAGCATGCGCTCGGCGCCCACGTTGAAGATCTGGATGACGCCCTTGGCGTCGGTGGCGATCGACGAGAAGTTCGCGCTGTTGAAGATCGCGCTCTGGAGGGCCCCGGCCTTGAGCAAGGCTTCTTCGGCCCGCTTGCGGGCGGTGTTGTCGGTGCCGATGAGCAAATACCCGATGATCGCGTCGCGGTCGTCGCGCAGGGCGGTGACCGAGACCACCGCGGGGAAGCGGCTGCCGTCCTTTCGGAAGTAGGTGAGTTCGTAGATGACCTCGATGCCGCGGGACGCCTTGAACACGAGCGCCTCTAAGCCGGGCGTGATGGGCGTGCCCAGCTCCACGCTCAGCGTCCGTGCGCGCGCGATCACTTCCTGCGGGTCGGAGATGTCGGCGGGGGTGATCTTGTTCAGTACCTCGGCGGCCGTGTAGCCGAGCATGCGCTCGGCGCCCACGTTGAAGATCTGGATCACGCCTTGGGCGTCCGTGGCGATGCTCGAGAAGTTGGCGCTGTTGAAGATGGCGCTCTGGAGTGCTCCGGCCTCGAGCAATGCGGCTTCCGCCTGCTTGCGCGCGGTGTTGTCCGTGCCGATGAGCAGGTAGCCGATGATCGCGTCCTGTGCATCCCGGAGCGCGGTGACGGACACCACGGCCGGGAATCGGCTGCCATCCTTGCGGATGTACGTGAGCTCGTAGATGTCCTCGATGCCGCGCGACGCCTTGAAGACCAGCGCCTCGAAGCCCGGGG
>JANMVV010000408.1:0-18960 GCA_031392925.1 Vicinamibacteria bacterium | reverse complement strand
CCGGGCACGCGCATGCGCACGGGGCGGGGACCGCACTCACCCGCGCCCTCGCGGTAACCTTCGGCTTCGCGCTCGTGGAAGCGGTGGTAGGCGTTCTCTCGGGGTCCCTCGCCCTCCTCTCCGATGCCGCCCACATGCTGGTGGATTCCGGAGCGCTCGGGCTCGCGGTCTTCGCCCAGCGCCTGGCCTCGCGCCCGCGCACCGCATCCCACACCTTCGGCTACCGCCGCGCCGAAGTCCTGGCCGCGGCCATCAGCGGGGGCGCGCTCTGCACCGCGTCCATCGGCATCATCATCGAGGCCTTCAGCCGGTTGCGGGTTGTGCACGAGGTCCACGGCGACTGGATGCTCATAACCGCGATCACCGGGCTCGTCGTGAACATCGCCTCGGGCGCCGCCCTCATGCACGAGGCCCACGCCTCCATCAATGTGCGCGCGGCGCTCGCCCACGTGATGGCGGATGCCGCGGGGTCGGTGGCCGCCATCGTGGCTTCGGTCGCGGTGTTGAAGTTCGATCTCCCGCAGGCGGATGCGATCGCCTCGATCCTCATCTCCGTCCTGATTCTGTGGGGCGCTTCGAAGCTGATCCGCGAGTCCGCGGCCGTCCTCATGGAGCAGACGCCCGAAGGCGTTTCCGCCGCGGAGATCGAGGCCACGATCCGCGCGACCCCCGGCGTGCGCGACCTGCACGACCTGCACGTCTGGACGATCTCCGACGGCTTCCCCGTGGTCACGGTGCACGTGGTCCTCGATGGTCAGGCCCATGGCACCGGGGTCGCCCGCGCGGTCTCGGAGCGCGTGGCCCAGGCCCACGGCATCGAGCACGTCACCGTCCAGCCCGAAGCGGTCCTCGAGGCCGAAGCGCCTCTCCCCATGAGACCGCGGGCGTCGTCGATCCGATGAGGATGAGCCTCTCCATGGGGGCCATGGCTCGCGCCGCCCTGGCCTTCGCGGTGGTCTGCCTGCCGCGAGAGGCCTCGGCCCTCGATCCCACGCGCTCGATCTCGCAGTACGTTCAAAGCGTCTGGCGCGTTGAGGAGGGCCTGCCGCACAACACGGTCCGCGCGCTGAAGCAGACACGCGACGGCTATCTGTGGCTCGGGACGTACGGCGGGCTCGCCCGATTCGATGGCGTGCGCTTCAAGGTGTTCGACAACCGCAACTCGGTGCTCACCAACAACGAGATCCGCGCCCTTCACGAAGACCCGAAGGGCGTCCTGTGGGTCGGCACCACGGCCGGCGGCCTGTATCGTCTGGTGAACGGCGAGCTGTTCAAGGACCAGGCGCCCATCGAGAGCAGGACGATCAACGCGATCCTGTCCACCCGCGACGGAAGTCTTCTGGTCGGCACCGGCAACGGTCTGTACCGTCTGAGCGAGAAGGAGACCCGAAGGTTCACGACCGAAGACGGCCTTTGGGCCAACGCGGTCACGGCTCTCGTCGAAGGCACGGACGGGCGCGTGTTCGTGGGAACCGAGAACGGCGTCAACCTCTTCGCAAAGGGCGCGCTCACGAAGGGTCCCCAGCCGGATCACCCGCAAAAAGGCGTCAACGGCCTCCTCATCGATCGCGCGGGGAACCTGTACGTGGCCGGACGGACGCTGGAACGGTTCACGCCCAAAGGAGAGCGGACGCTTTCGCTCCTTGTCCCGGCGCTTGGCGGCTACAGCCCGTTCCAGGATCGGGACGGCGTCATCTGGCTGGGGACCTACGGCGCGGGCGTCGCGCGGCTCGAGAACGACGTCATCAAGACCTACCGTCAGGAGGAAGGTTTCCTCGACCGCCGTGGCTGGGCCATCGCCGCGGATCGCGAAGGCGGCCTGTGGATCGGGACACGCGGCGGTCTCGCCCAGCTTCGCGACGGCGCGGCGGTTTCTTACGCCGCGGCCGAAGGCTTCGCCGGCAACATCGGTCGTTCGGTCTTTGAGGACAAGGACGGCGCTCTCTATTTTGGTTTCGACGGCGGAGTGTCCCGCTTCGCGAACGGCCGGGTCCGGAACATCACCATGAAGGACGGCCTGCCCAACCCGGTGGTGAAGACCGTGATGCGGGACCGCCGCGGCTGGTTGTGGATGGGCACGGAGGGAGGCGTGGTCGCCGAAATCGCTCCGAAACGGTTCCGGGTCTGGACGGAGAAAGAGGGCGCGCCCCGCCAGCCGAAGCTCGTGTACGAGGATCGCGAAGGCCGGATCTGGGCCGGGGGCGACGCGGGGATCGCCATCTTCGAGAGCGGCACGTTCAAAGAACCTGAAGGCACGACGGAGATTCAGAACTCGGGCATGGAAGCCTTCTACGAAACCCGCGACGGCTGGCTCTGGGTGGGGACGCTCAATCACGGTGCGTGGCGGCTCAAAGACGGCGTGCTCGAGCGCGTGCCTCTGCTCGGTCTCTCCTCGATCGGCGTGCGCTCCTTCTTCGAGAGTCCGGAGGGCGTTCTGTTCGTCGGGACCATCGGGTCGGGCCTGTTCATGAAGAGCCCCGGGAAGGAATTCCGCCAGCTCACCACGAAGGGAGGCCTCGCCGACGATTCGATCTGGAGCATCCTCGACGATGGTCACGGCCAGACCTGGTTCACGTCGGACCGCGGCGTCTTTCGCGCGGCCACCGCGGACCTCATCGCGTTCGCGGAATCAAGGGCCGAGCAGGTGCGGATGGGCGCCATTCTGGGTCCGGGCAATGGCCTCAAGAGCCGCGAGTGCAACGGCGGCGGAAACCCGGCCGGGCTCATCACGAGGGATGGGCGGATCATCGCGCCCACGGGTGCGGGGATCGCGATCATCGATCCCGGCGGCCTGATGTCAAACGCTCCCCCGCCTCCCGTCGAGATCGAGGAAGTGGTGGTCGATCGCAAGGCCGTCCCGCATCAGGCCGCCGCGTCGATTCCGCCGGGTGGGCGCGACACCGAAATCCACTACACCGGTCTCAGTTTCCTGAACCCGTCGCAGACGACGTTCCGCTACCGCCTCTACGGCCACGATCCCGACTGGGTGGGAGCAGGCACGCGACGGGTCGCCTATTACGGCGGCCTTCCTCCGGGGCGCTACGTGTTCCGCGTCGCGGCCAGCAACGACGGCACGAACTGGACGCAGAAGGAGGCCGCCCTCGAAATCCTGGTGGAGCCCTTGTGGTACCAGACCTGGCTCTTCCGGGCGCTGGCCATCGCTACCCTGGCCGGCCTCATCGCCGGCGCCTTCGGGTGGCGGGTCCGCCGCCTGGAGAACCGGGAACGCGAACTCGCGGCACTCGTGGCCTCGCGGACCGAAGAGCTGGCGCTGCGTTCCCACGAACTCGAAGTTGCGAACCTCTCGCTCGGCCAGCTCGCGATCACCGACGACCTCACCGGCATCGCGAACCATCGCCAGTTCCGAGAATTCATAGGGCGGGAGTGGCTGCGCTGCGCTCGCGCCCGCGAACCGATTTCCCTGCTCATGTGCGACATCGACGAGTTCAAGGCCTACAACGACGCCCTTGGGCACCAGAAGGGCGACGAATGCCTGCGTGCGGTGGCCCGGACGCTGGTCGACGCGGTCAAGCGGGCTCCGGACCTCGCCGCGCGTTATGGCGGGGAGGAATTCGCGGTAGTGCTCCCGGCCACGGCCAGCGAGGGCGCGCTGGCCGTCGCCGAGGCGATACAAGAGGCCATGGCGGAGCAGGCCCTCCCCCATCCTCGTTCCGGGGTTGGACCCGCGGTCACCATGTCGATCGGCATCTCGACGGCCGTGCCCGACTCGACCAACTCGATCGAGGATCTGATCGCGGCCGCGGACGGCGCTCTCTACGCAGCCAAGAGCGCCGGCCGCGGCCGATGCGTGACGGGCTGACCGCCTACTGGAGCTTCGCGGAGAACGTGACCTCGGGAACGCTCGCGAGGGCCTTCGAGATCGGGCAGTTCTTCTTCGAGAAATCCACCTTCTCGTTGAAGAGTTCGGCGCTCACTCCCGGGACCACCGCCACGGTCTCGAGCTCGATCTTCGTGATCGTCGGGCCGGCGCCGAGGTGAACGGTGGCCGAGGTTTCGATGCTGGTGGGCGGATGGCCCGCGGTGGTGAGCTGAGCGGCGAGGAACATCGAGAAGCAACCGGCCTGGGCGGCGCCGATCAGTTCCTCGGGATTGGTGCCGGTCGAAGCACCCTCAAAACGGGAGACGAACGTGAACGGCGCATCGAAATGCCCCGATGCCCCCTTCATTGATCCCGCACCTTCCTTGAGCGTGCCTGTCCACTTTGCAGAAGCCTTTGAAACCGCCATCGTAATCTCCTTCGTTTGTCGTTTCGGGTTGGTTGAAAGTACACGTAACTGTACCCTCCAGATGCCGTTCAGACGAGGGCGACCCTACCAGCGCCGCCATCGGAGCCGCGACCCTTTCGCCTGTAACCTCGCGGCCCAGGCCGTCATCACACTCTCACTGGCGCCGAGAACACTGAAATGCTGCTCGCTTCCCTCCTCCTCGTCGCCGCTCAAGTCCAGGCACCCGCGCCGGAGCGGCCCGATCCCATGACGCTTGGGCCCCAGGTTGGACAGGCTCTGCCCGCCTTCGAAGCCACGGATCAGGCTGGCAAGCCGCGGAACTTCGCGTCGCTCAAGGGCCCGAACGGCCTCGTCCTCGTGTTCTTCCGTTCCGCCGACTGGTGACCCTACTGCAAGGTCCAGCTCGTGGAGCTGGAGAGTCAGATTGAAGCCTTCAGGAAGCGCGGCCTGGGCGTCGCCGCGCTCAGCTACGACTCGGTCGAGGTACTGAAGGACTTTTCCACCCGCAAGGGAATCACCTATCCCCTTCTGTCCGATCCCGATTCGAAGATCATCGGAGGCTTCGGGCTCCTGAACGAGATCGACTATCCGAAGGGCAATATGGCGCACGGCATTCCCTTCCCGGGCACTTTCGTCACCGACGCCAACGGCATCATCCGGACCAAGCAGTTCGAGAAGGCGTATCAGGAGCGGCACACCGCGGCGAGTCTTCTCGTTTCCATGGGCGACGACGGGACCGCGTCCGCGAAGGAAATCGTGAGGGATCAGTTCGTGCTCAAGACCTCGGTGAGCAACGCCGAGGTGGCGCCGGGCCGTCGGGTGACCCTGGTCCTCGACTTCCTCATGGCCCCGAAGATGCACGCCTACGCGCCGGGGGTGAAAGGGTACAGGCCCCTAAACCTCCGGCTCGCCGAGAATCCGTTCGTGACCGCGCACGAAGTGCGTTACCCGGAGTCCCGGCCGTACAGGTTCGAGCCGCTCAAGGAAACGGTGCCGGTGTTCGCCGGCCACTTCAGGATCATCCAGGACGTGACCGCGGTCGGGCCCGCAAGGGGAGCGGCACCAATCGAGCAGATCGATCTGAACGGCACGCTCGACTGCCAGGTCTGCAGCGACACGGTCTGCTACGCGCCCGCGTCGATTCCCGTGCAATGGACATTGAAGGTCGTGCCGCTCGACCGGGACCGGGCGCCCGAGGCCTTGAGGAAGAAGCCGCAGCCCTGACCCCCGCGGGCGTGGTAAAAGCGCCCCATGTTCATCGGACATTTCGCCATGGGGCTCGCCGCGAGCCGCCTCGAGAAACGCCTCGGTCTGGGAACGGCGCTGCTGGCCTCGCAACTTCCGGACGCCATCTGGCCGTACCTTCTGCTCACCGGCGCGGAGACGGTGTCGATCGTGCCGGGAGACACCGCGATGACGCCGCTCCGGTTCGACTCGTACCCGTGGTCTCACAGCCTGCTGATGGTGGCGGTGGCGGGCGGGGTGCTGGCTCTCATCTACAAGGCCCTGGGCGGCGCATCGAGAGCCGCCGTCTTTTGTGCCGGCCTCGCGATCAGCCACTGGTTCCTCGACTTCATGACTCACCGCCCGGACATGCCCGTGGCGCCCTGGAGTGATGTCAAGCTCGGTCTCGGGATGTGGAATTCGGTGCCGCTCACCGTCATCGTCGAGAGCCTGATGTACGCGGGAGCGGTGGCTTTCTACGCAAGGGGCCGGAAGATGTCGAGAGGCTTCTGGGTCCTGATCGCGGTCCTGGGCCTCACGTACGTGGGCAACGTGGTCGGCCCGCCGCCGCCGGGAGTGACGCCGGTCGCCATGTCGATGGTGGTTCTGGTTCCCCTGGTCTGGTGGTGGGGCAACAAGGTCGGCGCTAAAGAAGCCTGACCCGTCGAGGTCCCTCGGCCCAAGCTGGACCCACCCGCATCACGCGTTCCGCAATTCATCCAGTTCGGCTTCGGTGAACACGCGCGAGCGCGTATGAAGCGAGCGGCAGTCCGGCCTAGCGGCCGTAGCCGTTCACGATGTTGAGGACGCCTGGGGGCGGCAGGTCGGCGATCAGCTCGGCCAGGATCAGCATGCTGATCGGCGTCGATCTCCTCGTTGGTTCCCCGTCCGTCAGCCGATGATAGGCCTGCTTTCCGCGCCGACTATGCCTCCAGGGCTGCTTGACGCATGGCGGTCCAAAGAGCTTCGACGTGGCCCCGCTCGGTGAGCAGCGCGCCGATGCTGACCCGTACCATCCAGCGGCCGTCAAGCGTCGCGGGCGTCACATACGCGGCACCCGAGCGATTCAGCGCCTCCGCCCACGCGAGGGTATGCCGATCGAGCGCCTCGCCATCAAGGCCGGCAGGCTCATGCCGCACGCACACGGTCTGAAGCGGGACGGGCGTGAGCACGCGCCAGTTCGGGGCCGACTCGACTGCGGCCTTCAGCCACCGGGCGTTCGCGAGGTCGCGGCGAAGGCGCGCCTGCAGGCCGGAGACTCCCTGTTCCCGAATCAGGAACCACAGCTTCAGCGCGCGGAAACGGCGACCCAGCGGAATCCCCCAATCGCGCAGGTTCTTCACCTTCTCATCCACGGCGCTGCGGAGATAGCTCGGGTTCGTGCTCATGACCCGAACCAGATGCTCAGGGTCGCGAACGTAATAGACGGAGCAGTCGAAGGCGACTCCCATCCACTTGTGCGGATTGACGACCAGCGAGTCGGCGTCTTCGATCCCCTGCCAGAGATGCCGACACTCGGGAAGGATCATGGCCGAGCCGGCCATGGCGGCATCCACGTGGAGCCACAGGCCATGCTCGCGCGCAATCTCCGCGACCGAGGCGATCGGATCCATCGCGGTGGTGGTCGTCGTGCCGGTGGTGGCGACCACCGCGCACGGCTTCCGGCCAGCCGCGAGATCATCGCGGATCGCCTGGGCCAGAGCGTCGGGGCGCATGGCATAGCCCGCATCGGTGGGCACGAGGCGGACGTGATCGCGGCCGAACCCGGCGAGGAGCGCGGCCTTGTCCACGGAGCTGTGCGAGTGCGCAGACACGTACACCACGAGCGGAGCCGGCACGGCCTGGAGGCCGCCTTTCACGAGGGAATAGCCCGAGGCTCGCTCCCGGGCGCAGATCAGCGCCACCAGAGTGCTCGTGGATGCGGTGTCCTGGATGACGCCGCTCCATTTGTCGGACAGACCCGTCATCTGACGAAGCCAGTCCGTTGTGACCTCCTCGACCTCGGTGAGCGCGGGGCTCGACTGCCAGGACAGACCGAGAACGCCGAGACCGGTGCTCAAGTAGTCGCCGAGAACCGACGACAGTTCGCCGTTTGACGGGAAGTAACCGAAGAAACTCGGATGCTGCCAGTGTGAGAGCCCGGGGACCACGATCCTCTCGACATCGCTGAGCACCTGATCCATCGACTCCGGCGCATCGGGCGGGCCTTTGGGAAGCTGAGCCCGGATGGAGCCGGGCTCAACCGTGGACATCACCGGGTGCCTAGCCGTGTTCGCGCGGTAGTCCGCGATCCAGTCGATGAGGCGGTGACCGAGGGTCCTGAATTCTTCCGGATTCATGCGCGGACTCTACCGGGAAGAAACCTGCTTGACCGACCCGCTGGGGAGGGAGTACGTTCCATCAACACGGTCACGGGCGGCTGCGTCCATGCAAACACTTTTCCGGAGGTCGTCATGAATCATCTGCTCAGGCTTGGAAGCCTTCTCTTCCTGCTGGTGTTCGCGTCCACGGCTTCCGCCCAGAACGCCCAGATCGCCGGCACAGTGAAGGACGAAACCGGCGGCACCCTGCCCGGGGTGACGGTGATCGCGAAGAACAAGGAAAGCGGCCTGGCCCGAACCGCGCTCACGGACGCCGCCGGCGCCTACCGGCTGGGCGCGCTTCCCCCCGGCCTCTACGCGGTAACCACCACCCTTCCCGGCTTCCGGAGCGAAGCCCGGGAGATCCTGCTGGTGATCGACCAGACCGCCGCGATCCCGTTCACCCTGCGCCCGGCCTCGATGACCGAGAGCGTCGATGTCGTGGCCGAGGCGCCCCTCGTCGACACCAGCGTGGCGACGGTTTCCACGAGCGTCTCGAACGCCCAGATCCAGAGCCTGCCCGTCGCCTCGCGGCGATGGATCGATCTCGCCATGCTGACCCCGGGCACCAGTCAGGACAATATCCGCGGCTTCTTCTATCGCGGCAACGTCAACGTGGGCGGCGGCGCCCGGGAGTATTCGAACGCTTTCGTGGTGGACGGGGTCAACAACACCTGGGCCCAGATGGGCGAGCCGCGTCAGAACTTCGCCATGGAGTCGATCCGCGAGTTCAAGGTGTCGACCTCGAACTACAAGGCCGAATACGGCCTCGCCACCGGCGGCCTCATCTCCGTCGTCTCCAAGTCGGGCACCAATGAATTCCACGGCGGCGTCTTCACCTTCTTTCGCGACGACTCGCTCACCGAGAAGGCGACCTTCGAAGCCACCAAGCCGCCATACAAACGCTATCAATACGGCGGATCGATCGGCGGCCCGATCGTGAAGGACAAGACCCACTTCTTCTTCACCTACGAAGGGACGAAGGAGAGCCAGTTCCTGACCGTGAACTCGCTGGGAGTATGGCCCCAGTACGACGGGACCTACGAATCGAAGCAGAAGCGCTGGACGTATCTCGGGCGCATCGACCACCAGCTCGCCAAGGGCCAGACCGTGTTCTTCCGCTGGGCCGCCGAGGACGAGTATCGCCCCATCATCACCACGGGCGGCCGCACCCACCCGACCGCCAGCTTCGACTTCGCGGTGCCGCGCAGTTCGGCGGTCGCGGGCCATACCTGGGTCATGAGCCAGCAGTCCATCAACGATTTCCGGATCCAGTACGCCTTCGCCAAGTACAAGGTGGCGCCGCCCAACTCGAACGGCGACTGGGAGCCGGGCGACTTCGGCCCGGACCGGCTCTCGCTCTGCACGCCGGTCTTCACCTACCCGTCGATCACGCTGGGCGGCTGCGGCAACTCCCAGATGGGCCCGGAGAAGCGCTACCAGATCCGGGACGACTTCTCGCACATCCGCGGCCGGCATTCCCTCAAGACGGGTTTCGACGCGTCGGAAGTGAACTTCCGGTTCGACAATATGGGATCGCCCTTAGGCTCCTGGACTTTCCCGCGGGACGTGCCCTACAACGCGGCCGACCCCACGACCTACCCCACCCAGTACACCAACTCTCTTCCCACCTACGGCGAGACCCCGATCAAGGTTCTCGGCCTCTACGTCCAGGACGACTGGTCTCCAACCGACGGACTCACCTTCAACCTCGGGCTCCGTTACGACCGGCAGTTCGGTTCGTACAACGAGGACATCGCCGATCTCCTCTCGCGGGTCCAGGACAAGCTTGGCCGGGACGGCTCGTACCCGCTGCCGATTCCCTTCCACCAGGGGTCGGACGCCCGTGGGGACAAGAACAACTGGGGCCCGCGCATCGGCTTCGCCTGGGATCCCGGCCGCAACGGCAAGACGAATATCCGCGGCGGGTACGGCCTGTTCTACGACAACGTGCGCACCCTGCTCAACGGCGCGGAAATCACCTGGCCCCAGAGCAAGGCAATCGTCATCTCCCGTCCGACCTTCCCCGACCCCTTCGGGGGCAAATCGCGCGACCAGTTCGTCTCGAATGCTCCCCCGAACATCACGGTCAACGCCAACGACTTCCAGAGCCCCTACGCGCACCAGTTCAACCTGGGGGTGAGCCGCACTCTGACCCGCGATCTCGCCGTGACCCTCGACGCCACCATGGCCATCCGCAAGGCTGACCGTGAGACCGTGGACTTGAATCTCCCGGGCCAGACCTCCCGGGTTCGCCCCTATCCGCAGTTCGCGCGGGTCACCTACGCTCAGTCCTCCTTCGACAATACCTACAAGGCGGTGCTGGTGAAGATCGAGAAGCGAATGAGCCACCGCTATCAGGTCCTCGCTTCCTACACCTTCTCCGAGGCCAAGGACGACGGTTTCACCAGCGCGGCTGCCGGCGCCTATGGCTTCACCAAGGTCGAGCGCTACGGGACGGCCGACCGACGGCACCGCCTGGTCTTCAGCGGAATCGTGAAACTGCCCGCGGGATTCCAGCTCTCCGCTATCGGCGATTTCCGCTCGAGTCTTCCCTTCTCTCCCACCACCTCCCTGGACCTCAACGCCGATGGCTACACCGGCGATCTGCCCGCCGGGGTCGCGGTGGGAAGCGGGTGTCGCGGACTCGACCTCGCGGCCGTGAACGCCTTCCGGGCCACCAGGAGTCTCGCCGCGGTGAACACGGTGGCGTGCCCGACCTACAAGAACATCGACGCGCGGCTGTCGAAGACGTTCACCCTGAATTCTGGGGGGCGGGAGCACAAGTTCGAGTTCGTGGCGCAGCTCTTCAACGTCCTGAACCGGACAAACTACAACCTTCCGGTCAACAACCTCGGGTCCGCCCCCTTCGGCCAGGTCAACTCGCTGCTGCCGAACATCAACGCGCCGTCCCGCCAGATCGAACTGGCGCTCCGCTACAACTTCTAGCCTCGCGTGGCGGCCACGGGGGGCCGTTACATCCTTCGAACCCTGATGGAGCGCGCCCGGGCGGGGCGACACTCCGCCCGTCCTTCCTCGTCTGCCTTGCCTTCCCTCTCTGGAGGATGTCCCCATGACTCACCGCTATTCGAAAGCGTGGCCCCTGGCCCTGGCCCTCAGCCTCGCCGGATCGATTCGACCGAGCCACGGGGCCGAGCCTTCGCCCGTGCGCGATCTGTCCACCTTCTTCAAGGTCGGGTCGGTGGTCCAGGACAGGAATGGCGACTCCTTCGCGGACTTCGCGAACGCCCGGTTCGTTCTGCCTCCATCCCCGACCGAGGGACAGGTGGTGGCTGCCGCCAACATCGCGGCGCGGGTCGGTCTCGAAACGACGGCGATGGACATCCCGGTAAGGCGAGGCGCCGCCGGCCCGGGCATCGCCATCTCGGTGTCCACCGCCAGCGGATCGGACGCTCTGGCCCTCGGCCCCGATGAGGGTCTGGTGCGCTTCATCCCCGGAGAGCCGGCGTCTCTCCTGGTCAGCGGGAAGACCGACGCGTCGCTCATGGCCGCCGCGGAATACGTGGCCGCGCGTCTGCCCTACGCCTGGGATGTCAAGGGCGCCACTCTCGACAAGATCTCCGCCGACATCCGGGAAGCGCTCAAGCCCACGGGGGTGTTCCCCACGGAGGTGGCCATCAACGAAGTGGTGATCGGACGGGAGACCGCCGTCCGCATCGTGGCCGCGGTGAAGGTCGCGGGCGCTTCCGACCTGGTCAGGGCGCGGGCGGCCCTCGCCGCCATTGCCGCGCGGTTGCCGGCCTCGGCCACCGCGCCCGCTCTCAGCTATCGCGGCGTCACCGCGTTGCGCGTGCTGCTCACCGCCGGCGCCGCCCAGGCGACCGTGGAGATCAAAGGCGTGGCCAAGGCGGAGAGACCCCAACCCATCGCCCGGCGCGCGAGCGGAGCCAAGGAAGGTCTTGACTTGTCGACCTTGTACTCGATCGATGGAGGCCTCGGCGACTCCGACAACAATCTCATCCCGGATCGGACCGAGGTCATGATCAGCGCCTTCGGCGACGGCACCGAGGGCGTCATCGACCTGGCCGCGAGGATCGGCCTCGAATCGACGGGGATCTCCATCCCGCTGGTGGTGGCCGCGGATTCGATCGATGCAACGACGCCGCCGCGCGCGCCGGAGGGGGCGCCCTCTCCCACGCCGGAGGCCGATAATGGCAAGGAGCGCCCGGAGGCCCTGCCCATGCTGATCCTGGTCGGGGCGAAGCATCCCGTGGTCCTTCGGCTGATTCGCGACAAGAAATTCGAGCTTCCCGCCCTCGCCCCCGGCGAGGGCCTCATCCAAGTGGTGAAGAACGCGTTCGGCGGCCTGCCCGGCCAGGGCAAGCCCGCGGTCGTGATCGCGGGAGGCGATGCCGCGGGAGTTGCGCGCGCGCTCGCCCAGCTTGCGGAGACTTTTCCCCATATCGCCGCGCGGGGCAAGGATCGAACCACGGTGGACGACATCGAGGAAGACGTCCGCAAGTTCGTTCAGGCCCGCTCGCCCGAAGGCCAGGCCGCGACCGCGCTCTACAAGCTCGATCGTCTCGTGGCTTCACTGCAGGGCCGGGATCTCGCGAGCGCCCGGGTGAAGGTGTTCGTCGAGAAGGCCGAGCCGGGTCTCGAAGGAGTCGTGCGCTCTCGAGTGGGAACGAAACTCGGCGGGACGCTCGAGGTCCTGGTCGAGGATCTCGACGTGCAGAAGGCGAAGCCCATCGTGGTCGCGGGCACGCCGGTCACCGGCGACATGGATATCGCCTCCGAGGTCGATGAGTTCTGGACGACCTTCCGCGCGAAGGTGCTGCCCACCATCAGGAAATCGAAGAACCCTCCGCCGATCCGGATCGAGGCCCGCCTCTCCGAACCGCCCGCTCTTCGTGCCGCCATCGAGAAGCAGGTGCGGGCCGAACTCGTGGCCGCGGGCGCGCCCGACGCGACCATTTCGGTCTCGGTTCTCTCCGCGTACAAGCAGGGCTACTCCTGGCTGATCGATTCCGTGATGCCGCGGCTCGCGGGCAAGCCGATCGACACCGTGACCCTGAAGTTTTCGGAGATCGGTCCTCCCGCGGAGTGGAGGACGCAGACTGTCTTCGCGCCCACCCGCTGGCTGCTCGAGACCTATCCCTTCGCCGACGTGATGGCGCGGGATCTCAAGCTCGATCTCAAGCAGATCGTCATCGAGAAGATGCCCATCGGATCGCCGGCGTATCAAGTCGTGGTGAAGGCGAAGGACGGCGCCTTGCTGCTCGATGAACCGTTCGAGCCGAAGTGGGTCCTGCGCTCGATGTTCGACCGGATGCCGGACTACGAGAAGACCCGCGTCACCACCGGCTGGATCGAAGCCACGGTCGGCGGGGTCAGAGTCGCGGACGAGCGCGTGGTCACCGACTACGAGCGGTTCTGGGACATCTTCCAGTCGCAGATCCTCGGCCGCCTCTACGACCATGTCATGGCCGTGCACAAGGGCAAGCCGAAGCCGGAAGACGCGCCGTTCTTCGGCGAGATGCGCGTGGATCTCACGCTTTCGGAGCCCGACTACCAGATCGGCATCGATCAGGAGCAGATCTCGGCCACCGAGATGCTCCACGAGGAGATCTACTTCAACACCATCCACTTCTTCGATGTCCTCGGCCGTTACGCGCGCGGACCCTCGCTCAACTACATCGGCAGGATCATCCCGACCATCCGGTCGAAGTCGGACGGTAAGCCTGGACATCTCAAGTACAGCGTGACCGGATTCACCGAACCGCGGCCCACCGTCTCGGTGGAATACAAGGATAAGAACGGACGCGCCGGCTCTGCCCACCTCGACGTGACCGAAGTCGCCACGGAACGGCCCACCGCGTATTCCGCTCGCGTGACGGCCGACCAGCCCGGCCTGGCGAGTCTCGACCTCCGGGTCAAGGTCGATTCAGACAAGAACGAACGTGACGACCTGGTCAGGAGGACGGCCGAGGATCGGGTGGATCGGACCATGATCTCCGCCGAACAGGTCACGGCCTCCTTCGCCAATCTCGGGGTATTGCGGGCGGCGGGGCTCTACAAGAACGCCCTCGCGTATCACGACGTGGGGACCATCCGTCTCGGCGCGCACTGGGAGCACGCGGCGACGACCGCCACCGAGCGCGTGGCCACCCTCGACCCCAACGGCGCTCCCGCCCCCTGGCCCGACATCCGCAAGTTCCTCCCGAGCGGTTACAGGTACGCGGGTGGAACTCTGGTCCAGTGGGACGAGCCCATCTCCCCCGGCGAGGGCGCTGAGCTTCTGGCCAAGATGTCGACGTTCCCCGAGGTCACGGTCTACAAGGCCGGCGAGAGCTATCTGGGCAAGGACGTTTGGGCCATGGATATCCTGCCGAAAGTTGAATCGAGCCACCTCTCGGCGGCCAAGCAGACCACGATCAAGCCGACGGTTATCTATTCCGCCCGACAGCACGCGAACGAAGTCTCGTCGACGAGTCATGTGCTGAAGATGGCGGAACTGCTGCTCACCGATCCGGCCTACAAGGAAAAGCTCAAGAAGGTCAACGTGGTCGTGCATCCTTTCACCAACCCCGATGGCGCGCAGCTCGCCTACGACCTCCAGAAGGTCACGCCCTATCAAATGCTGCACGCGGGCTACCTCGGCTCGCTCGGCGTGGACGTGACCGCCGCGCAGAACGACGCGGACCCGATGTACCCGGAGACGCTCGTCCGGCCGAAGCTGTGGCGCGCGTGGCTTCCCGACCTCTTCCTGAATCCGCACGGCTACCCCACCCACGAATGGGTGCAGATGTTCTCCGAGTACGCGGCCTGGGTGCGCACGCGCGCGGTGGAGACGCGCGACTACTGGACGATGCGCGGCTGGTGGATGCCCGGGTTCTCGTGGCTCGACGATCCGCGCTATCCGCGGCACAAGACGGAGCAGATGAAGCTTCTCTCGATGATCACCGCGAACGTGAAGGCGGCGCCCGAAGTGTGGGCGCTCAACCAGCGCGCGTACGATCGCTATACGCGGTATTCGTTCGCGTTCGATGAGAAAAACTTCAAGCTCGACTTCACCGACGGCGTCCTGACCTACAAGGCGATCAAAGGCTCGCGAGCCGCGGCGGCGGCTTCCGGAGGGGGCGGAGGCGTCGCTCAGGGCAGCGGAGGCCAGCCGGGCGGGTGGATGCAGCGCTACCCCAACGTCACCCTGTTCGAGGGCTCCACCGAAGCGCCCGACGAGACCGCGCATGGCGACTGGCTCAAACTCGTGGCCACCGCGGGCCTCCAATGGGACAAGGCGAACTTCGAGTACCTCGTTCAGGGAAATCACAAGATCGATCGCAAGGCCGACACCTTCTTCGGCGGCGGGGTCTCCCTCTCGATGAATCGAGCTCGGCCCGCCCGTCCCGCCGAAACGCCCAGGCCCTGAGAGGCGACGCGAGCGGCAGGGAAACTACGGTAACCGGGCGCGGCAGAGTTCTCCGCGGGAAATTACTCCCCGGAGAAGCGCTGCACTTCGTCGAGAAAGCCGAGCGTCTTCAGGTCGAGCATCCGGTCCAGGTAGACATCCCCGTCCAGGTGGTCGCATTCGTGCTGGATCACCCGCGCGTGAAAGCCGGTGGCGATGACCGAGTAGGGCTTTCCGTCCCGACCCAGGGCCTCGAGGCGGACCTTTTCGAACCGCGGCACCACACCGCGCAGGTCGGGGACGGAGAGGCACCCCTCGATGTCGAGTCTGGCCTTTGGGGACAGGGGTGTGACCTTCGGGTTGATGAGGACGGTGAGAGGCACTCCCTTGCGGCCGCCGCGGCCGTCGCCTTTAGGCACCTCGAGGACGGCCACGCGCAGGCTCACGTGGACCTGGGGTGCGGCCACCCCCACGCCGTCGTATTCGTGCATGGTCTCGACCATGTCGTCGAGGAAGCGCTGGAAGTCGCGGGTCGGGATGACCGCGGGATCGACGTGTCTCGCCCGCGCGCGCACCACGGGATTCCCTATCCGCGCGACTTTGAGGATGGCCATTGGCCGGCAATTATAGGGACGCGATAGATTCACCCCGACCGGTCATGAAGAAAGACGACCTCAACCCGGAAGCGCGGGCCGCGTGGATCAACCTCCCCCACGCCCGCACCATCGCCGAGCGCATCGAGCGGCAGCTCGAGATCCTCCGCGTGCTCGACGGTGAAGGCTCGATGACGCTGAATGCGGCGGTGATCGCGGTGCGGAATCGGCTCGAGCCCTGGGTTGAGGACGCGGATCCGTTGACCGCGGCGGAATCCGCGGATCCCATCGTCGAGCTGGCCCGCCAACTGGTGAAGGCGATCGTGGACGACGATCGGGCGCGCAGCGACCGGCTCGGCCAGTGCGTGAGGAATCTGTTCGAGTGCCTCGGTCTCCCCAACGAGGGCCGGCGCGTGTCCCTCGTCTGCGGAGAGAGCCCCGACTCGCTTATGCGATAGCGACGGGTGCGTTAGCACGGATCTTCTTCATCAGCGCCAGGGCCACCGTCGAGCCCACGATCAGCAGGGCGAGCGCCACCAGGGGCTGAGGGTCGGGCAGCTTGCCTTTCGGCTCCTCGATGAAGATCACGACCAGGAACGTCGTCGCATTGAGGGTCGCGTGAGCGATCATTGACGGCCATAGTGAGCCGGTGTCGATTCTCAGTTTGGCCAGCAGCATCCCGAGAATGAACGCGAAGGGCACACGATAGTAGACGCTCGTCCCGTCGCGCATGCCGTCGACGTGGATGAGGCCGAAGAGCGCCGCGGAGAACACGATCGCCAGAGTCGAGCCCATGGCCCGGTGAAAGACCGGCGTCAACAGGCCGCGAAAGAGGATCTCCTCGCAGGCCGCCGGCGCCACCGCGATGGCGGCGATCGAGAACACCCAGCCGAGCGCGCCATGCGGGCGAAGCGTCTCGTGCAGGCCCTGAAACTGCTCCAGGTATTCGAGAGGGGGCTTCACGAAGACGTACTGCGCCTCGAACACTCCCAGACTGAGACCCCAGAAAGCGAGGCCCAGCCCCACCGTCTTGAGCGCCGCGCCAACCGGGAACGACGAGAATCGATACAGTTCCGGGATCCGATTGGCCAGGAGCAGTCCCACCAGCAGGGCGGGCAGGGCGAGGGACACTTCCGAAAGGATCAGGACCAGGCGCAACTGGAATGTCCGAATCAGGGCGCCCTGCATGTAGCCCATGGCGAGGAGGCCGACTCCGTATGCGAGGAGGGCCAGGAACAAACTCGCGACGATCACGGACTTCGGGGACCTCTCCTGACTCATGGGTCGGCGATTATCGCCCACGATCACGTCTCCTCTCCCGGACGATGACGCCCATCTCGAGAGGAGCCCCCCTTGTTTCAAACCACCGAAGTCGATACGGCCTGCCCGGACGCCCCTTCCTCCCCGCCCACCGAACTGCTGGGGCCGCCTCCAGCCGACGGACCACGGGAGCGGCTTTCCGCACTCGGAGCCGGGGCGCTCACCCGCGCGGAACTTCTCGCCGTCCTCCTGGGCTCGGGTTCGGCCAGCAAGAGTGTCTTCGACCTCGCGCGCGAGTTGAGCGCGCGTGGGCTTCTCTCCCTTGCCCAGACCCCTGCGATAACCCTGGCCCGGCACCCAGGGCTCGGACTCGCGAAGGCTCTCCGTATCATGGCGGCGTTCGAGCTGGGGCGACGTCTTCATTGCGAAGAGGGGCCGGCGAGGCCCAGACTCGACTCGCCCGAACTCGTCGCCGCCTACCTGACCCCGCGCCACGCCGCTCACGCGGGCGAGGTCTTCGGGATCCTGGCCCTCGACTCGAAGCACAAGCTCCTCGCGGAGAAGATCGTAGCCACCGGGGGCCGGCACAGCGTGGCGGTGACGCCCGCCGACGTCTTCCAGGCTGCCCTTCCCTATCGTCCGCGCTCGGTGGTGGCCTTCCACAATCACCCAAGCGGCGACCCTCACCCTTCGGAAGAAGACAAGGCCTTGACGTATCGTCTCGCCCGATCAGGCGAAGTCTTAGGCATCGCGCTGGTGGATCACATCGTCATAGGCGGCCAGAGCTTCGCGAGTTTCAAGCAGTTGGGCCTTCTCTAAGTCACTCATAGGAAATAAGATCGCAGATCAGTTGACCAAACGCACTCTCTTCCACACGACGCCCATCTACTACGTGAACGACGTGCCCCACGCGGGCCACGCCTATTGCACGATCGCGTGCGACGCTCTCGCCCGGGCCCGCCGCCTGCACGGCGACGAGGTCTTCTTCCTGACCGGCACCGACGAACACGGACAGAACATCGAGCGCATCGCGCGCGAAAAGGGAGTCCACGAGCAGGACTACTGCGATCAGATCTCGGGCGTCTTCCGCGACTTGTGGGCGGCGCTCGATATCAAGTACGACGGCTACATACGCACCACCGACGAGGTCCACAAGCGCGGCGTCCTGAAACTGTGGGAGAAGCTGCGCGTCGCGAAGACGCCCGACGGTCATGACGCGGTGTATCGCGGCAAGTATGCGGGCTGGTACTGCCCGCGCTGTGAGGCCTTCAAGACCGACGACGAGATGAAGCAGCCGGGGAACATCTGCCCCGATCACGAGCGTCCGTGCGAATGGACCGAGGAGGAGAACTTCTTCTTCCGGCTCTCCGCGTATCAGGCCGTGCTCGAAGACCTCATTCGCTCCGACCGGATGAAGATCGCGCCGGAAAGCCGGAAGAACGAGGTCCTCGCGGTAATGAAGCAGGGCCTGCAGGATTTCTCCATCTCCCGCGCGCGGGTGAAGTGGGGCATCCCCATTCCCGACGATCCGTCTCACGTCTTCTATGTGTGGGTCGACGCGCTTTCGAACTACATCACCGCCCTCGGCTACGCCGACGACTCCCCTGAGTATCAGAAGTTCTGGGGCAAGGACGCGGAGCGGATGCACATCATCGGCAAGGAGATCATCCGGTTCCATTGCCTCTATTGGCCGGGCCTGCTCATCGCCGCCGGTCTCAATCCCCCCTCCCGCGTTTTCGCGCACGGCTGGATGACCAAGGACGGGAAGAAGCTCTCGAAGAGCACCGGCAACATCATCGACACGAAAGTGCTGGCGGATCAGTACGGCGTCGACGCGGTGCGCTACTACTTCCTGCGCGAGACGTCGTTCGGCCAGGACTGGGACTTCTCGGAATCAGGCCTCG
>JANMVV010000353.1:0-10905 GCA_031392925.1 Vicinamibacteria bacterium | reverse complement strand
CCAGGTCAGGACGGCCAGGGAAAGCATCAGGTAGGCGCAGGAGACGACGCCGGCGATCGGAGTGAACTTGCCTCCGGGCGCGGTGAAGGGGCGCTTCACGTCGGGGCGCTTGACCCTCAGAACCATGACCGCGGCGCACACCACCACGAAGGCGAAGAGCGTGCCGATGCTCGTCATCTCGCCCACCACTTCGATGCGCGTGAACCCGGCCACGAGCGCCACCACCACGCAGGTGATGATGGTGGTGATGTAGGGCGTCCCGAACTTGGGGTGGACCTTGGAGATGCCGGGAGGCAGGAGAAGGTCGCGGCTCATCGAGAAGAAGATCCGGGGCTGGCTCATGAGCATGACCAGAAGGACGCTGGTGATGCCCGCGACCGCGCCCGCGGAGACCAGGGCGTCGGCCCAGCCGATGTGCAGTGAACCGAGCACGTAGCCCACGGGGGCGTTGAGAAAGCGCGTGACCTGCTCCGCGGTCTGGATGGCCGCGCCGGGGAGAGAGGACTCGACGCTGCGGTACTCGGTGACCGGCACGATGCCCGAAAGGACCGCGGCGACCGCGATGTACAAAACGGTGCAGATGCCGAGGGACGCGATGATGCCGATGGGCAGGTCGCGCTGGGGGTTCTTCGCTTCTTCGGCGGTAGTCGAGACCGCGTCGAAGCCGATGTAGGCGAAGAAGACCACCGCGGCCGCGCCCATGATGCCCGACCATCCGTACGGGGCGTAAGGCGTCCAGTTGGCGGTCTGAACGTGAGAGAAGCCCACACCCAGGAAGATAAGAACCGCGAGGAGCTTGATGAAGACCATGACCGCGTTAAAGCGCGCGCTTTCGCGCACGCCCACCACGAGCAGGATCATCATGAGGAGAACGATGATGACCGCGGGAAGATTCACGACCGCCCCGGGTAGGATGCCGGGTCCGGCCTGCATCCAGGTGGGAAGAGTGATTCCGAGGCTCAGCAGAACCCGCTGGAAGTTGCCGCTCCAGCCGATGGCGACGGTCATCGAGCCGACCGCGTATTCGAGGATGAGGTCCCAGCCGATCATCCAGGCGATGACCTCACCAAGGGTGGCGTACGCGTAGGTGTAGGCGCTGCCGGCCACGGGAATCATCGAAGCGAACTCGGCGTAGCACATTGCGGCAAAGCCGCAGGCGAGGCCCGCCATGACGTAGGACAGGGCGATCGCCGGGCCGGCCTGGTTCGCGGCCGCGGTGCCGGTCAGGACGAAGATGCCCGTGCCAATGATCGCGCCGATCCCGAGGAGGGTGAGGTCCAGCGCGGTGAGGGTGCGCTTGAGTCCCTTGCTCTTCTCGATATCCCCCGTGAGCTGTTCGAGGGTCTTCGTCTGGAAAATATTAGCTGCCATAAGTCTCCACAAAAGAGCGTTTTTCTGTCTTTGAAAAGATCCGTCCGGGCGGATTCCCTTCGCGCGTTCCGGCCAGTATAGCTACAATGAAAGACTCAAACTCAGGCTCAATAAGGAGAAAAAACCCATGAAATTCATCCAGACGACGGCCTTCGCCGCTGCCCTCGCCGCCTCGGTCGCCCTCGCTCAGGAGCCGCCGCGCGGCGAGGCCAAGGCCACGGTCGCCGGCAAGTCCGTCACCGTGGACTACGGCCGGCCTTCGCTTGCGGGGAGAGACATGCTCGGCCAGGCCAAGGCGGGCACGCCCTGGCGCATGGGATCCGGATCCCCGACCTCGCTCAAGACCGACGCCGACCTGAGCTTCGGCTCCGTGGCGCTCCCCAAAGGGACCTACACTCTCACCGCATTGAAGGATGAGAAGGGCGGGTGGACGATGATCGCCTCGAGCCCGGACGGGAAGACCAAGGTTGCCGAAGTGCCGCTGACCTCGTCGACTCTCAAGGACTCAGTCGAGCAGTTCACCATCGAAGTGACCGGCAAGGCCAACGCAGGCGAGTTCGCCATGATGTGGGGCGCAGCGAAGATGGCCGCGCCCTTCGCGGCCAAATGACGGCGCCCACATAAGCGTCGTTGCCAGGCGCCATTCGTTTCGGTACTGCGACGAAGCAAACCCCCCCCACCATTACCCGGCTCGCGAGTTCGTAAGAAGGTAGCGAGGCTCGCGAGCAGGGCAGCCCCTCGTTCCCGGGCGGAAAGACCGAGGCGCCGCTCAGCGTTGCGCGAGGGGAATGACGAGTTTCAGGCCCGCCAACTCATCGGAGAAGCTCATCACTTTCACGTCCACCAGACCCGCCTCGGGGCCGAAATGCCGGATGTCATCCTCACGGAACTCCTTCCGGCCCTTCGACCATATCGCCCAGATCATGCCGTTTGGAGGGATGCGCCTCTTCGCGTCGACGAGGGACGGAAGATCCGAGGAAGCGCCGAGACGCACGATCACCATGTCGTAGGGGCCGGCCCCGAGGCGCCTCGCGACCTTCGCTCCCGCGACCACGAGCTCCTTCACGAACGGGGCATCCGTAAGCCCGACAAGGGCCACGCGGCAACCCGGCTTCACCCCGAGCTTCTCGGTGCGGCTGCGCGTGTACACCGTTCTAGATGAGCCCCTGAATCTCTTCAGGGTCCTGAAACTTGAGTTCGGTCAGCGCGGTGAGCAGCGCGCGGGCGCAGCCGCGGCAATGATCGAGTTCGGGGTAGCCGGTGGGCGCGTCCACGAAAGTCAGATGGAAGGCCTCGTCCTGAACGGTGTTGTGCGCGGTGCAGGCCCCGCCTTCCACCCGGTGGGGCGGCCGCCGCTCGTACTTGAAGCCGGACAGGCCCGGGAAGGTCTTGTCGAGAAGGTGGTCGACCACGCGGACGATGCGGTCCTTGTCATAGCCGAGGAGCCTCGAGTCCGCGCGAACCGAGACCTCGGTCCCTCGATCCGTCCAAGCCACCGCGATGCCGAGGGAGGTGTTTTCCACCCGGAGCAGGTCGCTCGCGATTTCCGCGATGACGTCGCGATGCTCGTCGGGCACGCGGCCGATGGGCGCGATCTTCACCGCGCCCTGGCTCATCATCCACTGGGTCGAGATGGATTTGTACATGTACCACTCGGAGGGAACCCGGTAGTCGCGCAGTTCGGCGAGGACGTCTCGCGTCTCGTCGTCGCGAGTGAGTTTCTCGAACATGCGGAAGTCGAGGGCGGTGGCGCCATGCAGGAGCGCCGAGGTGTCGGTGTAGATGCCGAGGGCGGCGGCGGCCCGGCCTTTGGGGCCGATGTCGTCCCACACCCCGAAGGCGAGGCCGATCGAGGCCATGAAGGCGGAGGTGGATCCGACGGGCAGGCCTACGAAGGCATGGCGAATGGAGCGCACCCCTTTTTCCTTGCTCTGCCGCTCCACCTCTTCCATTCCGGTGTGGTGGTCGGCCACGAAGAAGAAGTCCCGTTCGGGCAAAACCCCCGCGGTGTTGCGCGCTCCCAGGGGCGGCGAGGCGTCCACCATGCAGGCCAGGCCTTCCTCGATTCGCCCGTCATTGGGATGGAAGAACTCGATGCCGCACACCTTCGCCATTTGAACGTTCTGCGGGTGCCCCAAAGCACCGGTCAGGATGCGCACGTGCTCGGCACCCAGTTTCCGAAGGATGGCCTCCAGCATGATGGCGCTTCCAAACGCGTCCGGATCCCCGGTCCACTGGGTGAAGATATTGGCGCCGCGTTCGCGGATCAGGGGAGCCGAACGTTTGAGCCCGGCGTAGGCCAGGTAGGCGAGGCGAAGAAGCTCGAAGTGGTTGCGGGTGAAGCGCTTTCCAAACGGCGCGCCGAACTTGGCGATCACCCGGGCGATTCCGGGCAGACGCCCGGCGGCAGCGAGAGAGCGCCGCGCGCTCCGCCCGGACTTCGGCGGCTTGCCGCCGTTGCCGTTGCCGTGGCCGGGAGGCTGACCGTTCAATAGAACCTGCGCCCGGAAGAAGCGTACTCGCTCAGGATCGGAGCGGGATCGAAGCGCGCGCCATGCTGGCCCTGGAGACGCTTCAGGGTCTCCAGAACCGTCTTCGCTCCGAGCTTGTCGATGGCCCGGAACGGTCCGCCCCACCAGGGCGGGAAGCCAAGACCGAAGATCGCTCCGATGTCGCCGTCCACCGGCTTGCGCAAGATCCCCTCCTGGAGGCAGTAGACGGACTCATTCAGGAACGCGTGGAAGAGACGCTCCTGAATGACCCTCTCGTCCATGGACTTCGTCCCGGCGCCGCTCGGCATCAGGGCATAGACCGTCGAATCGACCTCCTTCGACTTCGACCCTTCCCCGTACCGGTAGAAGCCCTTTTTGTTCTTACGGCCGAGCCGCCCGTCGGCGATGAGCTTCGCCATGGACGGGGGCGGATCCATGCGGGCGCCGAAGGCATGGTGAAGGACCTTCTGCACCTTGGCGCCCACGTCGATTCCCACCTCGTCGAGAAGGGTGATGGGACCCACCGGGAAGCCGAAGTCCTTCATGGCCTTGTCGATGGCTTCCACGGCCACACCCTCTTCAAGGAGATGAGCGGCCTCGTTCATGTAGGGCGAAAGCGCGCGTGTGGTGAAGAAGCCGGGGCCGTCGCCGACCACGATGACGTGCTTGCCGATTCTTCGTCCGAACGCGACCGCGACCTCGGTGGTGCTACGAGCCGTGTCCTTCGTCTCGATGATCTCGAGCAGCGGCATCTTGTGAACGGGCGAGAAGAAGTGCATGCCCAGTACGAGATCCTTGCGCTTCGCGTTCAGGGCAATGTCGGTGATGGGCAGGGAAGACGTGTTCGAGGCGAACACGCAGGTCTCGGACGTGACCTCCTCCGTCTCCTTCAGGACCTGGCGTTTCACGTTCAGGTCCTCGAAGACCGCTTCGATGACGAGTGCGGCCTGCTTGAAGCCGCGGTAGTCGGTGGCAACCGACACCCGGTCCATCTTCTGCGAGACCTCGCGCGCGTTGAGACTTCCACGCTTGCGGCGCTCCTCCCAGATCCCACGGACATAGGCGAGGCCCTTGCTGACGCTGGGGTCGTCGCGGTCCTTCATGCGCGCCCGCATGCCTGAATCCGCGGCGATGCCCGCGATGCCGGCGCCCATGAGGCCGGCGCCGAGGATGCAGACTTTGGAGATTTCGGGCGGTGGATCGGGCAGGGGCACCGCCTTCTTGATGTCCTGGGTGGCGAAGAAGACGTTCACCAGCGCCCGGGACACCTCGCCCACCAGCAGTTCGCCGAATGCCTGCTTCTCGATATCGAGGGCTTTCAGAAGCGACGTGGCCGTGCCCTGCTTGATGACTTCGATGGCGCGGAGGGGCGCCGGATAGTGACCACCCGTCTTCGCCATGACCGTCGAATGAGCTTTGGAGAAGATGATCGGCCGCGCCAGCTTCTCGACCAGCTTGATCCCGGGACGGACCGGCGTCTTGCCCGCCGCAATGGAGAGCGCGAGCGCCGCCGCGCGATCCTCGAGAATCGAGCGCGGCACGACTTCGTCGACGAGGCCGGCCCGGAGCGCCTTGGTCGCCTTGAGATTGCGCGCGGAGAGGATCATGTCGAGGCCGAGGGCCAGGCCGACCAGCCTGGGCAGGCGCTGCGTCCCCCCCATGCCGGGCACCAGACCGAGCTGGACCTCGGGCAGGCCGATCGCGGTCTTCGCGTCGTCGCTCGCCACCCGCCCGGCGCACGCGAGGGAGAGCTCGGTGCCGCCTCCGAGGCAGATGCCGTTGATCGCAGCCACGAACGGGATTCTCGATCCCTCGATCCGATTCAACAGAGCATGCCCCTTGCCGGCGAGGGCGATCGCCTCCTGCGCGGTCGTCACCGCGACAAACTGTTTGATATCGGCGCCCGCGATGAAGCCCTCGGGCTTGCCGCTCACGATCACCACGCCTTTCGCCCGCGCGTCATTGTCGATGGTCTTGAACACGGCCTCGAACTCGTCGAGCAGGCCGAGCGAGAGGACATTGAGTTTCTCCCCGGGGACATCGAGGGAGACGACGAAGACGCCATCGTCACGGCGACGCGTGGTGAGCATGCCGGTCATTGAATCACTCCTGTGTCGCGCAGTTCTTCGATGCGCGTTTTCGAAAGCCCCAGAGAGAGGAGGACGTCGCGCGTGTGCTCCCCGTGCCGGGGGGCGCGCCTGCGGTGGCTTCGTTTCGTGATCTGGGGCAGGAAGGTGGGCGAGGGGAAGGTGCCGCGCGCGGTCTTCTGAGGCAGGAAGGCCTCGCGCGCCCGAACCTGGGGGTCAGCCATGACCTCGGCCAGGTTGAGCACGGGCGTCACGCAGGCATCGAGCGGTCCAAGGATCTTGATCCAGTCGGACTGCGATTTCGTCCGGAACGTCCGTTCGAGATCCGCGGCCATCTCAGGCTGCTTCTTTCGCGACCATTGACTGCGAACATGATCGGGGAAGCCGAGTGCCTCGCAAACCGCTTTCCAGAACTGAGGCTCGAGGGCGCCCATGGCGAGGCGTCGGCCATCCGCGCATTCGTAGACCCGGTAGCAGGCGTGAGTTCCCCACAGCTCGTTGGGCTCGCGATGAGGAGCGGAGAGAGAGCGGACCAGGGGCGCCGCGATGAGGGCGAGGGCGCCGTCCAGGATCGAGAGGTCGATGCGGCCCCCCTTGAAGCGCGGACGGCGGAGATCCTTGAGCTTCGCGAGAATCGCCACCAGGGTCAAAAGCCCTGCGGCGGTGTCCGCGATGAGGCCCGGAGAGATCGAGGCACCCCCAGCCAAGAGGCCGACTTCACCGGCGACGTTGAGATCGTGAGTCGCACGCCGCGACCTCGGGCCGGTGGCGCCATAGCCCGAGAGGCTCACGAAGAGGAGCTTCGGCGCGATGCGCTTGATGCGCGGATAGTCGAGGCCCAGGCGCTTCATGACCCCGGGCCGGAAACTCTCGACCAGCACATCGCTCTTCGCCGCCATCGATTTCACGATGTCAACGCCCTCCCTCGACTTGAGGTCCAGCGCGACGCTCTTCTTGCCCCGGTTCAGCCAGGCGTGGAGCGCGCTGTCCGTGCCGTCTGTCACTGCGGGGGCCATGGCCCGGGTCGGGTCGCCAAAGTCTCTCCCTTCGATCTTCACCACGGTGGCGCCGAGATCGGCGAGGGCGGCGGTCACGTAAGGCCCGGGAAGGTGCCGGGAGAGGTCAAGAACGCGAACGCCCGAAAGAGGAAGAGCCGGCATCAACGCGAGACGGCCACTCCGCGCGTCATCGGCTCGGCTTCAGCGTTGTCCACCTTACCGCTCGAGCACCATGGCGAAGCCCATGCCGCCCTGGGCGCAAACCGAGATCAGGCCGAACTTCGAGTTTCGGCGGGTCATCTCGTGGCCCAGCGTGCCGGTAATCCTGGCGCCGGTCGCGCCGAACGGATGGCCGATCGCGATCGAGCTGCCGCAGACGTTGAGGCGCGCCCGATCCACAACACCCACGCGGGAGGTGCGGCCAAGACGCTCTCGAGCAAAGGTCTCGCTTTCCAGAGCCTGGATGTTCGAAGCGACTTGCGCGCCAAAAGCCTCGTGCATCTCGATCAGATCCATGTCGGCGAGGGTCAGGCCGGCGCGATCGAGAGCGATGGGGATGGCGAGAGCCGGGCCCATGAGCAACTGCCACGCGGGGTCGACGGCCGCCACCGCCCAGGACTTGATGTAGGCGAGCGGAACATAACCCAGGGACTTCGCTCGATCCTCGCTCATGAGCAGGACCGCAGCCGCGCCATCGGTGAGCGGCGATGCGTTCCCCGCGGTCACCGAGCCGAAGCGCCGGTCGAACACCGGTTTCAGCCTGCCGAGCGCTTCCAGGGACGTGTCCGCGCGAATGAGCCCGTCGGTTGTCACCGTGCTCGAGTATCTGGGCGGGACGTATACCGGCGCGATCTCCTTGCCGAGCCTCCCGTCGTCGCGAGCCTTCGCGGCGTTCTGGTGGGAGCGGAAGGCGATCTCGTCCTGCTCGGCGCGGGAGATGCCGTTGTCCTTCGCCATCTGCTCGGCGGACTGGCCCATGGAAAGGCCGGTCGACGGCTCGGCGATGGCCGGGGTGTCGGGTATGAAGTCCTTCGGGCGCAGGTGGGAGAAAGCACCCAGGCGCCCCCCGAGGCTCTTCGCCTTGGAAACCGAGATCAGAACGTTCGCCATGCCCTTCGAGTGGAGGATGGGCACCGACGAGAGCGACTCCGCTCCCCCCGCGATCCCCACGTCGATGTGCCCCATGAGAATGGCGGAGCACACGTCGGCTATGGCCTGATTGGACGACGCGCAGGCCCGATTGATGGTGTGGGCGGGGACGCTCTTCGGAAGAAGGGCGCCAAGGGCGGTCTCGCGGCCCAGGTTCGGCGCCTTGATGGAGGGGATCACCTGGCCCATGACCAGGGTTCCGATCAGCTTCGGATCGATCTCGCTGCGCTCGACCAGTCCCTGCACCGCGACCTTGGCGAGGTCGAGAGCGCTCAGATCCTTGAAGACCTCGCCCGACTTCGCAAACGGAGTGCGGCAGGAAGCGACGAGGGCGACACGACCGGGCATGGGAGTCGGCGGGGAGTCTAGCCTAGCGTGACCGCGGAGGCTCAGAACCCTTTGGCGCGGGCGTGACGTCGATGATCGGACCGACCGGCTCCACGGACTTCGGCTTTGGCGCGGCGCCCAGAAGCAGGCTGAGCGCGCCAATCAGGAACATGATGTCGTCCAGCCAGCCCACCACGGGTGCTATGTCGGGGACCAGGTCCCACGGCCACAAAACGTAGAGGATCGCCGCCACCACGAGGAATTTCGGGAGCTTCGACACCTTCGGGTTGCGCATGAGCGCAATGATGGTCTTGAGGCGAGAGAGCAAGGTGCTGCCGTTTCCTTCAGGGGTGCGGCGTGGGCGTCCGAACCGGCGCCGGGGCGCGGATCGGCTCCGGCCGCAGCATGGGCGTCGGCTGAGCGGGGGCCGGGGGCGGTGGCTGCGCTGGCAACGAGGGCGGCACCTCGAAGAGGAGCGGCGAAGATTCGGAACCCACCGAGAACGACTTGAGATCGCCCTCCGACAACTCCGGCTTGAAGATGATCCGCGGCGACAGGGTCATGATGATGTCGGTCTCCGTCGTCTCCTTCTGGGAGCGGCCGAATATCCTCCCCAGGAGGGGGATGTTGGAAAGGCCGGGAATGCCCGAAAGCGAGGTCCCCTCGCGGTCGGTGATGAGACCGGCGAGGATGCTCGTTTCCCCGTCCCGGAGGCGCAGGGTGGAGGTCACGGTGCGGGTGGAGAAAGTCGGAAGACCGGCGTAGCCGGGGGCGCCGACCGACGAGATCTCCAGCTTGAGCAGCAGCGTGATGTCGCCGTCGTGGTGAACCCTCGGGGTGATGTCGATGTTGACGCCGATGCTCTTGTACTCGAACGAGGTGATGGGCTGCTGGGCGACGCCTCCCGTGGCGATGGCCGCGAACGTGGTCACAGGGACGGGAACCTGATCGCCGAAGCGCGCGGTCGCGGTCTGTCCCTCGGTCACCCGCAGTTGCGGATTGGCGAGCAGACGCGATGACCCGTCGGTCTGAAGCAGACGGTAGACGACCCCGGGGAGACCGGAGACGATGATATTGCTCTTCTGGTAAGGGTTGCTGTCGAGGGTTGTGACCTTGGTGGGATCGGGAAACGCGGCGCCGCCGACGCCCGGGACCAGACTGGCGGCGCCGAGACTGCCGCCGTTGATGGAATTGATCTCGATGCCGTAGTCCAGCAGCTTCTTGCGATTCACTTCCAGGATCTCAACATCGACCACAACCTCGCCATGGCGCTTGTCGAGGGCCTCGATGATGCGCTCGGCCGCCGCGATCTTCTCCGCCGTGTCGTTCATGGTGAGCGCATTACCGCCGGCGAGCGGCGCCACCCGCCTCGCACCCAGGGAGATGCGAAGGACGTCCACCACCTCCTTGAGATCGGCGCTCGAGAGGTAGAAGGTCTTCACGATCTGGTCCTCGTAGTCGCGACGCTTGGCGGGCGTGTCGGGAATGACCTGGATGAGTTTGGGGCCGATCACCCTCGCAAACGTCCGGCTCGCCATGGAAAGGGCCCGGAGCGCCTGCTCGAACGGAGCATCCCTCAACTCGAGGGTCACCGGCGATGCGACAACGCCGGATTCGAAGACGAAGTTCACGCCCACCACGAGCCCGAGTGTCTTGTAGGCCTCCTTCACGTCGGCGCCTTCGAACTTGAAGCCCATGGGTGTGTCGAGGACGGGCTCGATCTCGAGACCCGGAAGCGAGCGTTCGCGAGCCGACTGCTTGATCGAGGCGACGCTTTTCGGCATGAGGCCGGCCTCGCGGCTCTTCCGGACCGCCGCCATTTCCTCGACGACGCCCGGTTGGGATCCGTCCAGATCGAGGGCCAGCTGATACTCCTCCATCGCGTCCTTGTAGAGCCCCTTCGCGGCCATCCGCCTGGCCTTGGTGGCGTGCTCTTCCGACGAGCGGCGGCGAGCGCGCTGAAGCGCCAGCCGGGCGTCGAGCGAGTCGGGGTTCTGCGTAAGCGCCTTCGAATACTCGAGGGTGGCGCGATCGAAGTCGCCCATGCGCTCGGCCTTCTCCCCCGCCCGGAAGGCCCCCGAGGTGGCGCAGCCGAGGGTGGCGAGGAGCAGGGCGCACGTGCCCACGAGTGTCGTCCGTCTCATCATGAAATCACCTCAACGCCCTTGGGGACTTCGAACCGGAACTCCGAGTCCTTGAGCCCGACATTCTCCTTGAAACCGTCGAAGACCATGCGGGACGTCGATCCTTCGGCGTCCTGAATCTCGAGGGCGAGAAGGCGGAACTGCGCGTCGAGGACCACACTGATGCGGGCCACGTCTGCATCCTTCTCGCGGGGGATCAGGATCAGCTTGCGGCCCAAGGCATCGGTCTCCTCGCCCACGCACTTGAAGTGTTCGAGCAGGCGGCCCTCGGCCAGGATCCGCGCGGTCGCCCGCTTGTCGCCCCGCTGGTTCTGAATCATGACCTGTTTGTCGCGGG
>JANMVV010000343.1:0-20620 GCA_031392925.1 Vicinamibacteria bacterium | reverse complement strand
TGAAATCCAGCCACGTCTTCAGGGCGCCAGCCTCGGACGCGTCGCCGAAGTCGGAAGTCGGCTCGGCGGCCATCGCGACCGTCGTCGGGGTGGCCCGACGCGGCGACGCCTTCGTGGCGACCTGCTGCTCGGCCTCCAACTCCTTCAACCGCGCCACGACGTTCGCTCGGCTCACCTTGTCGAGTTCGGAGAACGCGCCCTCCTCGCCGCCGTGCTCTTCCTCCAACTCGGTGAGCCGCGCGGTGACCCTTTCAAGCCCGGCCGCGAGTGAATCGATCGCCGCCTGCTCTTTCGCGAAGTACCGCGCCACGATGAGGGTCTTCGGCACAAGATCACAGGCCCAGCCCTTGTCGACCGACTTCCCCGCCTTTCCGTCCTTGCCCTTCTTCGTCTCGATTACGCGGTACGTCCCGGCCTTCCACCCGCCGTCGGCGATCAGATAGCAGTCGTCCTGCATCACCGCGTCCCAGTAGTCCATCAGATGCTGATAGACGTCGTAGGCGTCGATGAGCGGCTTGTCGGCGTAGTGCGCGAGCAGGTCTTCGGCCAGCTTGTTCACGAGCTGCCGGGGATGGAACCCGGGCTTGAGGGCCTTCAGAGTCTTCGCGGTCTTCTGCCGCCACTCCGCGAAGTGCGCGTTCATGCCGTCGATGAACGCTTTGAACTCCGGGTGTTCGTAGATCGTGGTCTTGATCGCCGCCTTGTCGGCCGCCAAATCCACGTAGCCCGGCCGGTTCTTCCTGAAGAGCGCCTTCCGCAGGCCGGGACAGACGTCCCAGTAGCGCTGCAGGGCGTCGATGTCGTCCACCGGGATGCCGCCCTTGAGATGGCCCTCGATGTCCTGCCGGTCCTCGGGCGTCTGGCTGTCGATGTAGCGCGGGAGGTTGAGGTTGAATTCGTTCCTCTCGATCTCGTCGAACGACACCAGGCGCGCGTAGCGGGGAACGTCCTGCGCCTTGTTGAAGACATCAACGATGCGGTGGATGTCCTGGGCGCGCAGGCGGTTCTTGGGGCCGTCCTTCATGAACCCGGCGCTCGCGTCGATCATGAAGATGCCCTTGCGGGCCTGCGCGTCGAGCTTGTCCACCACCACGATGCAGGCGGGGATGCCGGTGCCGTAGAAGAGGTTTGGGGGCAGGCCGATGATGCCCTTGATGTAGCCCTTGCGCACGAGGCTGCGGCGGATGTCGGCCTCGGCGTTGCCGCGGAAGAGGACGCCGTGGGGCAGGATGCAGGCGCCCTTGCCGGTGCTCTTGAGCGAGCGGACGATGTGGAGGAGGTAGGCGTAGTCGCCTTGCTTGGCGGGCGGCGTGCCGAAGGGCGAGAAGCGGTCGTAGGGGTCGTCGTCGACGTGACGCCGGTGCTCCAGCGCTTGTCGGAGAAGGGCGGATTCGCGACCACGTAGTCGAAGGTCTTCAGCGTGCCGTCGGGGTTCTTGAACTTGGGATCGGCGAGCGTGTTGCCCTGATGGATGAGGGCGCCGGGATGATCGTGGAGGATCATGTTCATGCGGGCGAGGACGCTGGCGGCGGCGTCCTTCTCCTGCCCGTAGAGCGTCACCTTGGCGGTGGCCTCGTCGCCCACCTTGAGCAACAGCGAGCCGGAGCCGCACGTTGGGTCGTACACCGTGGTGTTGTTGGTGGTCTTCGCGGCTCGGATGCCCAGGATCTGGGCGATGACGCGGCTCACTTCAGCCGGTGTGTAGAACTGGCCCTTGCTCTTGCCGCTCTCCGTGGCGAAGTGCCGCATGAGGTACTCGTAGGCGTCGCCGAGGATGTCGTCGCCTTCGGCGCGGTTCTTCGAGAAGTCGAGGGCGGGGTTCTCGAAGATGCCGATCAGGTTGGTGAGGCGCTCGACCTTCTCCTTGCCGTCGCCCAGCTTCTCGGCGCTGTTGAAGTCGGGCGGGTCGGAGAGCTTGTTCGCGGCGAAGAGCGGGGCGACGATCTTCTTGTTGATCTGGTCGCCGATGTCGGGCTTGCCCTTGAGGGCGGCCATGTCCTTGAAGGTTGAGCCCTTCGGGATGATGATCGGCGCGTATCGCACGTCGGCGTACTTGTCGCTGACGTACTTGATGAACAGCAGGACGAGGACGTAGTCCTTGTACTGGCTCGCGTCCATCCCGCCGCGGAGTTCGTCGCAGCTGGACCAGAGGGAGGAATAGAGCTCGGATTTCTTGATGGCCATTGGGTTTGGGGGCTTCGCCTTCGTCGCGACGTCGCGATTTGGGGTGCGAAACCAGTAACTGCCCGCGAAACACTCCGGGCGGGGGGAAGCCTACTCGGATCGGTCCGGCAAGCCCCACGTGGGGGCGCCCAAATCGGCAGGACCCCCAACGTAGCTTTGCCAGCTATTCTTCGGCCAGGCAAATTCCATGGAACGAATCGAGATCGTCAACCCGGAACGAATCACATGGTGCTGCGAGGACAGAGGCGTGACGCTGGACGACCTCGCGATGGGCGTCGGCATGGATCCGACGAACCTACGAGACGTGGTGGACAGAGACGCGTTCCTGACCGTTGCTCAGTTGACGCGGGTAGCCGAGTTCTTTGGTCGCGGCCTCTTGTTCTTCTTGGAGCCTGGCCCGGTAGAGGAGTTGCGGGTGCACAGCCCGCAATTTCGCACGTTGGCCAATCAGAAGACAAGCCTCACACCTCGGTTGCTCACGCTGATTGAGCGGGTGGAGCGTCAACGGAAGGTCTTCATGGGCCTTCGTCAAGAGTTGGGTCAGGCCGTGGCCGACTTTGAGCCGCCAGCGATAGAAGCGAATCAGGATTTGTCCCGCCTTGTTCGAAGATGGCTCGGCGTCAGCGAAACCAATGACTTCAACTCCTATCGTCGCGCTATTGAGGCGCGCGGAATTCTGGTCTTTCGAACCAATGGCTACGCCGGTGCTTGGCAGATCGACAAGGAGAGCCCAATCTGCGGGTTCTCGATCTATCGGCGAAAGTGCCCCGTCATAGTTGTCAAGAAGGAGTTTTTCGAGCCTCGCCAAACCTTCACGCTCCTTCATGAACTAGGTCACCTGATCCTTCATCGTCGGAGCTTCATCGACGACACGGACGACCTGTTCATGTACGCGGGCGAGGAACGTGATGCGAACGCCTTTGCGGGCGCTGTGCTCGTACCAAGTCAGTTCTTGGAACAGGTCAATGACCTAGAACGGCCGAAGGAGGTTCGGGACTACCCCCGGTGGCTGGGAAAGCATCGTGACAAGTGGGGCGTGTCGGTCGAAGTGATATTGCGGCGATTAACTGACCTGGGCCGGCTGAGGACTCAAAGCTACGAGAGCTACCGAAAATGGTCGCAGGACCATCCGCCGACGCAGGAGGATGTGGGCGGAAACCGGTCGTACCGATATCGCGAGCCAAGTCATGTGTTTGGAAATAGTTACGTCAAGACAGTCCTGGATGCGATGAGTGCTCAGCAGATTACGCTGGCGCGTGCGAGCGCCTATCTGGACAACCTGAAGGTGAAGGACGTCCACAAGTTGGAGACGTTCTTTGCGAACGTTTGACGCGTCCTCGCTGATCTACACGTGGGATTTCTACCCGCCGGATCAATTTCCCAAGCTCTGGGCTTGGATCGGAGAAAACGTCGAGGACGGAGAATTCACAACGCCCGCAGTCGCGTTTAAGGAAACCCTCGACAGGCTCCCCGAGTGCGCCCAGTGGCTCAAAGACCGGAACATCGTCCGACTGGCCACCGAATCGTCCGTGCTGGGTGAAGCGCTCCGATTGAAGAATCTCCTTGGGATCGTTGAGGATGCGTATGGTCTGGGCGTCGGAGAAAATGATCTCCTCATTATCGCCACCGCCCGCGTGCACAAGGTGGAATTGATTTCACAAGAGGCACGACAGCTCGATCTCCCCAAACGAAGGGATAGGTTCAAGATTCCGGCGGTCTGCAGCCTCCCGGAAGTTCTGGTTCCTTGTCGGAACGTCATCGAACTGATCAAGGCGTCGAAGAAGGTCTTCGCCTGAACCCCACCGCTTGGGAACGCTGTGGTTGCTGGTGACGCGCTGCCGAACAGGAAGGTGATTACGAGCTGCGTCTACTGCTCGAACCCGCCGAACGGGCAGGAGCATTGGCTCAATCGGAGCCTTGGGACGTTCGCCGGAAACACGTACCTCACCGGTCGGATTTGCACTCCATGTAACGAGGAATTTGGCCGCACCATCGACTTGGAGTTGGCCCGCACCGGTCACACTGGAGTGACGCGACAAGTGCTCGGCATAGAGGGCCGTGCAAGCCACGAGCGAAGGAACGCCTTTGACTACAAGACTTCTCAAAGCGAGCCGCCCGTTCAGGTCTTTCATGTTGACAGCGGAAATCCGACACCGGCGTTCATGCAAGCAGTTCGGCGGAATCCTGACGGAACATTGACCATGACTCAGCGTCGGGTATTGGTCGTCGCTACGGACGACCGGGAAGAGCAGATTCCATTTCCGACGGGGTGGGGCGAGCATCAACTTCGCTCGGCCGCGGAAGCACGCGGACTCCTCGGCGGACGCCCTGTGTCTGCTCACGTGCCACCGCCCGAAACCGTCGCTGAGTTCGTCGCCGCATCGCGTGACATCATCCGCGCCGTTTTTGGCCCTTTCGAGATGGACGTCTACTACTCTCGACTCGACAGCCCGGTTGGACCTGTCGAACCGACCCTGCTGCGTTTCAATCTCAGCCCCGCATATCTCCGAGCCGTGGCAAAGGTCGCTTTCCACTACTTCCTATGGGCATGCCCCGGAATTGGCGGGGACGAGCCGGAGTTTTCAGGCCTTAGAGCCTTTGTTCACCGGGGCGTCGGCGAGAACACAGACTTCATCCAGAAGTCCGACTCACTGGTTGATCGAGCGCCCACTGAGGATGGTCTCGGAAAAGACTGCCACGTGTTTGCCACTACGTCGATTGAGGCTGATCTGGTCGTCCATGTCCACTTCTTCTCTCAGCCCATCGGGCCGGCCTTTCCCACTTTCGTCGTCAGGCTTGGCCGCCGGCCTTATTGCCTATCGGCCGACTGGCGGAGTGGGCACCTCGCCGCATACACGACGGGCATCGTGGGGCACCACGGAACGTTGACAGAACTCTCCTTCGACCGGCACGCCTAGAACTCGAGTCGCCCGGGGTCAGGGTCATGAGATCCAGTTCTGGCGTCTCGAGTGGCGATACGAGACCCAGAGATGGGTGGGGCCCGATGATTTGGGCCGCTGGCGACGGGCCAGGTAACCGACACTCATTGATTCGCGAAACCAGTCGGGGTGGGACCCCGTCCCGAGTGCCGTCCTAGGAGAATGAGGGTCGTTGAGGGACCTATGCAAGAAGCTGAACCAGAGTTGATTTGGCCCTCGCTGCTGCGTGCCCCCTCCCCGCTGAAGCCGTTGATCTACCTCGACCTGAATCATTGGATCTATTTGGCGCAGGCAAAGCGCGGGCACGTTTCTGGCAAAAGGGTTGTGGCGACGCTCGATGCGGCTCGCCAGGCAAAGCGATCCGGAGAGGCTGTTTTCGTACTTTCCGGCTCACTGTATGTGGAGATGGCAAAGATCCTGGACCCTGCGCAGCGAGCCGCTGTGGGAGATGTGATGGAGGAGCTCACCGAGTTCTCGACTCTTATGTCTCGTGTCGTCGTCATGGAGCTAGAACTCGACGCCGCCCTTCACCACCGGGGATTTCCTGGTCCCCCCTTCGCCACGGTCGAGTTGCTTGGACGCGGCGTGAAGCACGCCTTTGGCCTCGAAGCGGGATTCCAGATCATGGGCCCTTCTGGCGACGAGACCGAGCAGGTGCGTCAGCGATTCGGCTCGGTCGAGTTCGACAGGCGTCTCGCCGAATTGTGGAGGAACTTCGAGCGGTCCTCTCTGAGGGGGCCAACGGACGATGAAGTCCCGGACCTCCGAAAGGAGGGTTGGAAGCCAGAGGTCGCGATTGCGACCGCGGAGCGACGTGCCCAACAAGAAAGGGAGCAGACGATCCGCCTCGATGGAGAGGGAGGCCGGTGGCGGCGCGGCGATCTCCTACGGCGTGTGGTCGTCGCTAGGGAATTGATGATCGAGTTCCAGAACATCCTTCCCAGAGCCCTGACACCTCGTCGGATCACGCTGGAACAGATCGCCGACAATCCGCAAGGCGCATCGCTCTTTGTCCGTAGCATGCCGAGCACCGCCGTGGCACTTGAAATCAAGGCTGCGTGGCACCGCAATCGAGACAAGAAGTGGACAGCCAACGACGTCTACGACATCGATGCCCTCGCGATCGCCGTACCGTAGTGCGACGTCGTGGTCACTGAGAAGGCTTGTCATCACGTCTTGACCACCGCTGGTCTTGATCGTCGGATGAGAACGACGATTCTTCGACGCTTGGATGACCTTCCCACGGCTCTCTCTGCCTTGACAACGTCGCGGACCAAGAAGGCTAGCAGCGGGTAGCTCAGCGCCGTGCTTGGTCTGATAGCAACGGAGTGTCCTGGGAGAATCTCAACCGGTCTCAGCGGTCGCAGCGCCGGTGACGGAGGCAGAGAGGACTCGGGAGGCCTGGGATTGCTTCGTCGCCTGCATTCCGGTGACCTCCTGCAATAACGCCCGGGGGCAGGACCTCTCGCGCAAGTCAGTGTGCAGCGCGAAGCCTGAGATCCCCGAAGATGACCGAACTCTGGGAGACCACGTTCGCTGAAAAGCAGATGATGTTGGGCACCGAGCCGAACCGGTCGGCGGTGTTCGCGCGGGACGACTTCGCGCGCGTGGGTGCTCCGTGGCCCAGAGCCAGGCTTCCCGCTCGCTCCTTGAGGAGGCAGGTCCCCACCTGGACCCAGAGATGGAGCGGGGCCCAGGGCATCCGGCGCCCTCGCGCAGGACGCGCGGAACTTGCGTGCGGAGGCCAAAGCACCGTTCCCGAACGAGTGGGGCGCAAGCCTCCTCTGACGCAACAGCGGAGCGGCAGCTCCGCTCCATTCATTGAAGACGACCTGCGCCCCACGGATGTGAGGGAACGCCCGCGTGCGTTGGCCGGAGCGTGACCCCGGAGGTCGCGTCGTGGACGGTACCGCGGCACCCCGGAGCGGCCACGCGGGCCGCCACTACCAAGCTCGCGGGATCGCTTCGCGGCCAAGGAGCCGGATGCGCAGTATCTCAAGCGGCGGCGTCGAAAAGGGCAGCGGTACGTCGCGGTTCGCAGACGGAGCGTTCGCGCTAGGCCCCGGCTTTCGCCGGGGTGACGGGGTGGGATACGGGACGGAGAGCACTGGCTTGGTAGTAGGACGAATGCATCATGGTGCAATCGGGGGCGTTGGATAGACTTCTTTCATGCGATCCTCTGTCATTGTTTCCGCGGTCCGCACCCCCACCGGCAAGTTCCTCGGGGGCCTGAAGTCGTTCACCGCGCCTCAGCTTGGCGCCATGGTCGTGAAAGAGGCGGTCCGGCGCGCCGGCATCGACCCCGGCGACGTCGATGAAGTCATCATGGGTAACGTCGTTTCCGCCGGCCTCGGACAGGCGCCCGCCCGGCAGGCGGCGATCTACGCCGGCCTCCCCCCCAAGGTGGGTGCCCTCACCATCAACAAGGTGTGCGGTTCCGGCCTCAAGGCGGTGATGCTCGCCGCTCAGGGCATCGCCACGGGTGACGTCGACATCGTGGTCGCGGGTGGAATGGAGTCGATGTCCAACTGCCCGCACCTGCTCAAGGGTGCGCGGGAAGGCCTGCGCATGGGCCACGGCACGCTCGTCGATTCCATGATTCATGACGGCCTGTGGGACGCGTACTCCGATTTTCACATGGGCTGCACCGGCGAGATCGTGGCCGAGAAGTTCAACATTACGCGCCAGCAGCAGGACGAATTCGCGGTTTCGAGCCACAAGAAGGCGCTCGCCGCCATCACCTCCGGCGCCTTCAAGGACGAAATCCTGAAAGTCGAGATCAGTCAGAAGAAGGGGCCGGCGATCGTGGTCGAGAACGACGAGTCGCCCCGCGCGGACACGTCCATGGAAACGCTGGGCAAGCTGAAGCCCGCGTTCAAGGAAGGCGGGACGGTCACCGCCGGCAACGCGCCCGGCGTCAACGACGGCGCTTCCGCCCTGGTCGTGATGGCCGAAGACCTTGCCAAGAGCCGCGGCCTCAAGCCTTTGGCCAGGATCGTTGGCCAGGCCACTGCGGGTGTCGAGCCTTCGCTGGTCATGATGGCCCCGGTGGGCGCGGTCCAGAAACTCCTCAAGAAGACCGGCTGGAAGCTGTCGGAGGTCGACCTGTTCGAATTGAACGAGGCCTTTGCGGTTCAGGCCCTCGGGGTCGCCAAGGAACTGGGCCTGGACCTCAACAAAGTGAACGTGAACGGGGGTGCGGTCGCCCTCGGACACGCGATCGGGTCCTCCGGCGGCCGGATTCTGACCACTTTGATCTACGCACTGAAGGCCCGGGGCCTCAAGCGCGGCATCGCCACCTTGTGCCTCGGCGGGGGCAACGGCGTCGCCCTCGCCATCGAAGTGCTCTAAATCCGAGGGTTTGGCCCTGGCGGGATTTTTTTGAGTCTTTGACCCATTGAACGGCTGCTCAAGATAATCTCTATCTGGTAGGGACTTCTGCTCAGGAAGCTCTCCCGGTTTCCACTTCAAAAAAGGACGTCATGGCACTCGAAGACGAACTCAAAGCCAGAACCCTCTCCCTGGTAAGCCAGCAGATGGCGAACTGGGTGGTCGAGATTCAGAAGCGCATCGTGGAACACCAGGCGAATCTGGTGGGAGCGCTCGACGAACTTCAGGAAAACGTCGCCCGCTACGACGAGAAGATCGACGAAGGGTCGATCGGCATTGCTATCGATGAGGTGATCGCGGCGAATCCCGTCGCCCCGCCCGAGCCCGTGACTGTCGCCGGCGAGGCGGGCCCCGGCATCGCCGTTCTGCTCTCGGCCATGGCCGAAGTCGACACCGGAGCGAACCTCACCGAAGTCCTCACCAGCCTGGTCAATGAAAGCGCCAAGCAGGTCGATCGCGTCGCGATGTTCATCATCAAGGGCACGAACGCCGTCGGGTGGTATGCCAAGGGCTTCGATGTGAATGACGCGGTCAAGCAGATCCAGATCCCGCTCGGAAACGACACCATCTTCAAGACCGTCCAGACCGACCGCGCCCCCGTGCTGTTCGATCCAAACGGGGCCGGCCAGACCGCGCAGGCTCTGCAGCGCATGGGCGCCCTTGGCGGGTCCGCGATCGCCGCGCCCATGGTTCTCCGCGACAAGCTCGCGGCCGTCCTGTACTGCGACACCACTGCGGGAATGAGCGACGCGCAGGCCGCCTTCATAGACTCGCTGGTCCGGTTCGCCTCGAAGACGACCGATCTGCTCTCGTTCGTGCCTCGCACCCCGGGCGCGCGTCCCGCGACCCCGGTGGTGCTTGCCGGAGCCGCTTCGGCCGCCCGGTCCGGGGCGTCGACCCCCGCCCCCAAAGCGCCCGCACCTTCTCCGGCCGCAGAAGGTGGCGGGACGGTGATGTTCACGCCATCTCAGGTCGCGGCCATGCATCAGACGTCTACCGCCCCTCCCCCCGCGCCACCTGCACCACCCCCCCCACCCGCCCCCAAGGCGGATGGCGCCGGCACCGTGATGTTCACGGCGTCGCAAATGGATCAGATGCGGCAGCAGATGTCGCAGATGAAGCCGGCCGCAGCTCCGGCCGCACCCGCCCTCTCACCCGAAGAGACCAAGGCGCACGAGGACGCGAAGCGTTTCGCGAGACTGATCGTGAGCGAGATCAAGCTCTACAACGAGGCCAAGGTCACGGAAGGACGCAAGGCGAAGGATCTCCATTCGCGTCTCAAGGAAGACATCGAGCGCGGCCGTCAGATGTACCACGATCGCATCTCCCCCGGCCTTCGCAACAACACCAACTACTTCCACGACGAACTGGTCCGGCTTCTGGCCGGCGGGGATCCTTCGGCCCTCGGCCCGATGTAGTTTCCAACAAGTCGCCGTGAACAGCCCCACCAGCCGCTGCGGGGCGCGAAAGGACTCGCGCCAAAGACGCGTCACCGCGCCCGCCCTGGTTCTGCTCGCGCTCTGCGCGAACGCCGCTTTCGCCCAGACCGGGGAAGGGGATCGGCTCGAGGGACTCCGGCCGGTCCTGACCAAGTCGGAAGCGGCGCTCGTGCAGGCGGCCACCGATCTGCGGGGAGGCGTCTCGGCGAGTGTCGTCGAGCGCCTGCGAAGACTCTCCAGTGAGAAGGCGGGCGAGGAAGTTTCGGGCCTCGCCCAGGTTCTGGTGGCGAAAGCGTCGCTCACCCTCGGCCGGTTCGAGGAAGCGGCCGAAGCGGCTCGCCATCCCGACATCGACCGGACAGGACTCGGCGATCGCGCGCTCCTCATCCTGGCGAGGGCCAAGGCCCGCAGCGGCGACTACGGGGGTGCGGCCTCCGCGTATCTGCGGGCCATCGATGCGGCCCACTCCGACGATGTCGCGTGCGATGCCCGGCTCGGAGCGGCCGCGGCGCTCCAGCAGATCAGACAGAACGCGAGACGGGTGACCCTGCTGACCGAGGCCGCCGCGGTCTGTCGTCCGGATCATGCCGACCTCCTTTTGGACCTCGCGGAAGCTCTCCTGGCCCAGGGCTTGCGGGACGAGGCCTTGACCCGCCTCGAAGAGATCGAGCGCGTCTATCCCATCTCGCAACAGGCCCAGAGCGCGGCCGTCCAGATCGCGAGTCTCATCGCTCCTGCCGGCGAAAACCCGCAACGCTCCGCCCGCCAGGACTTCGAACGGCGTTTCGCGCGAGCAAAGGCGCTCCTCGACGGAGGCCAGCGCACCACGGCCCTGGCCGAGCTTCGGAAGCTCAAGACCCACAAGGCCATCGACCAGAGCGGAGACGAAGTCCAGGTCGCCCTCGCCCGCGCGCTGTCGCGAACCTCGGTCCGCGAGGCGAAACTGGCGCTCGCAAGCATCCCCGAAACCTCGGCGCAACAGGGCGAGGCTCGGCTCCTCCTCGCCCGCCTTGCCCCCGAGACCGAGCGCGCGGTTCGCCTCAACGAGGTCGCGGCCCTCTTCCCCGGCACCGCGGTCGCCGAGGAGGCCCTGTATTCGCTCGCGAACTTCTACCAGAAGGACGCCCTCTTCACCGAAGCCGCGCCCTACTACCGCCGTCTGGTCGACGAGTTCACCGCGGGCTCTTACGCCGAGGCCGCGGCGATGCGGGCCGCGTTCGAGTCGCTCCGGGCCGGGCGGGCGGCCGAAGCCGCGCTGACTCTCGAGACCATGGCCCGTCGCGCCAAGTCGCCGGCGGGCTTTCTCTACTGGGCCGGGATGGCGCGTCTGCGGAACGGGGAGACCGATCGTGGCGCCGTGCTCCTGAACGAGACCGCCGAACGCTTCAGGAACACCTGGTACGGAAGGCTCGCCGCGGTTGAGCTGTCGCACCTCCCGAAGGAGGCCACGGTGACGAGTGCCAAGGTTTCGAGCGTCGGTTCCGGCTGGCGGTCGGAGGAACTCCCCGGTGACGTCAAAGCGCGGCTGCGGCAATTGCTCCTGGTCGGCCTCAACGCGGAGGCCATCGACGAGATCAGGGCTTTGGGCAATACCAGCGCCGCCCTCGAAGCCCGCGCGCTCATCGAAGCCGACCGGGGCGAGCTTCGGAACGCCATCGTCTACATGAAGCGGGCGCGGCCGGAGTTCATCTCCGCCGAGATCAAGGATCTTCCCGCGCATGTGTGGACGACCATCTATCCCCTCAAGCACGGGGAAAGCCTGAAGGCGGCGTCCCGGCGGGAAAACCTCGACCCCGCGCTCGTCGCCGCGCTGGTCTGCCAGGAGTCGACGTTCGACGAACGCGCGAAGAGTGTCGTGGGGGCGCGCGGCCTGATGCAGATCATGCCGTACACCGGCAGGCCCCTGGCCCGTGAACTGGGCGTGCGCTTCACCCCGAAGATACTGAACGAGCCCGAGACCTCCCTCACCTTCGGCACCAGGTACTTCCGCCAGATGATGGAGCGCTTCGGCTCGCGCCCGGAAGCCGCGCTCGCCGCCTACAACGCGGGTCCGCACCGGGTGGACAAGTGGCTGGCGCCCAATCCGCAGATCCGGAGCGACGAGTTCGCGGAGTCGATTCCCTTCTCGGAGACCCGGGCCTACGTGATGATCATCCTGGGCGCTCGCGATCAATACCGCAGGCTCTATGGCCTCGAGCCCGCGCTGAAGCCCGGCCCCTGAGCCGCGCTCAAGAAGGCACCGGGGCTCGTTTCACCCCGGGATGCGAAAATCCGCACCCATGACTTCCATCGGCGACATCCTCAAGCAGAAAGACCCCGGCCTCGCGGCTGAACTCGCGGTTCGTGTCTCGGGTCGGCGGTCGCTCGAACTGCGCGACATCAACATCGAGCCCTCCCCCACCAAGCACGCGGAGGGCTCGGCCCTCATCACCTGCGGCGACACTCGGGTGATCACCACGGTGAGTGTCGAGGACCGCATTCCCCAGTTCCTGCGCGGCAAGGGGGAGGGCTGGCTGACCGCGGAGTACGCGATGCTGCCCCGGGCCACCCACACCCGCACCGCCCGCGAGGTCACCAAGGGTTCCCCTTCAGGCCGCACCCATGAGATCCAGCGCCTCATCGGGCGGTCGCTCCGTTCCGTTCTCGACATGAAGGCCCTCGGAGAACGCACGCTCACCGTCGACTGCGATGTCCTCCAGGCGGACGGCGGCACGCGCACCGCCTCCATCACCGGGGCCTTCGTGGCCCTCGTCCTCGCCCTCAAGAAGATCGGGGCCATGACCGCGTTGAAGGATCAGGTCGCCGCCATCTCGGTGGGACGGGTCAAGGGCTTAACCGTGGTCGATCTCGACTACATCGAGGACTCGGCCGCCGAGGTCGACATGAACGTGGTGGGTCTCGCCTCGGGAGCCTTCGTCGAGGTCCAGGGCACGGCCGAGCAGAAGCCGTTCTCGAAGGCCGAACTCGACGACATGATGAAGGCGGCCCAGTTCGGGCTCGACCTTCTCTTCGAGAAGCAGCGCTCCGTGCTCCCGCCCTTCAAGCCGAAGGGGTAGGGCCACTAGAGGCCGAGGCCGATCGACCAGACGAATCGGCCGCCCGAAGCATCACCCCCGCCCACCTTCCAGGCATAGCCGAGGCTTCCGCGGATCCCGAGAAGGACCACGTCGCTTTCCAGTCCGGCGTAGGTGTTTCCGCCCGTGGTCTCGTTCGGGTTCCGCCAGGTCCTGAGCGCGATCGCCTTGAGGGTCACCCCGATGCCCGAGGGCTTGAACGGTTTCTCCTCGAAGACGCCGGCCACCAGACCAAGACCCACCTGTCCCCCACGGGCGCCGACCCGCACCTGGACGAGTTTCGCAGGCGACCAGGCCACCAGCATTTTCGGCTCACCCCACATGAAGGTGGCGGAGCCGGTGAGATGGGTGGGGCCCTGCCAGGCGAGGCCGAGTGTGAAATCGCTGTCCGTCTTCTTCGCCTTCGGCTGCGGAGATGGCGACGGGGAGGGGGCGGGCGGGGGGGACGGCGCGTCCTGGGCCAGGGCGGGGGTGGAGACGAAAAGCGACGAGAAAGCCGCCGCGGCGAGAAACCGTTTCATTACCGTAATTCTCGCCTTTCAGAGGGATAATTGATTAATCTGTTCCGATCAACGGGCGGAGTCACCCCCAATATCAGGAGTCTTTTGAGAATCATGAGGAAATCCACAATCATCGCGGTTCTTGCCGCAGCGTTCCTAGCGCCCGCCGTGCATGCGGCCGATGTCACCGAGGCCGACTACCAGAAGGCCATGAAAGACGTGCTCGGAGGCATGCAGGCCTCGGGCAAAGCGATCCGCGAAGCGGGCGACCTGAGTGCGGTGGTCGCGGGAGCCAAGACCATCGACGGCGCTCTCGCGAGCATCGACAGCTTCTGGGCCGCGCGCAAGGACACGGAAGCGGTCAAGATGAACGCGGCCGCCCGCGCCGCCGCGGTGGCCCTCGGCAAGGCCGCCGAGACCAAGGACGTGGCCGCGACTGGCGAAGCCATGAAGGGCCTTCAGGGAACCTGCAAGGCCTGTCATGACGTCCACCGCGAGCAGCTCCCCGACAAGACCTACAAGATCAAGTAAGCTTTCATGGGCGGCTAAGATCCCGCCATGATGAACCCGGGACTCCGGCGGGGCGAGGATGGACGCGTCCGCTGCTCCTGGAGCGGTTCCGATCCTCTCTATCAGAAGTACCACGACCGCGAGTGGGGCCGGCCGGTCCGGAACGACGTCCGGCTCTTCGAGAAGCTGAGCCTCGAGGGCTTCCAGTCGGGCCTCTCCTGGCTCACCATCCTGCGCAAGCGTGAGAACTTCCGCGCCGCGTTCGCGGGCTTCGATATCGAGGCGGTGTCCAGCTTCAAGGCCCGCGAGGTGAATCGCCTTCTCAAGGACGCGGGGATCGTCCGTCACCGCGGCAAGATCGAGTCCACCATCAACAACGCGCGGCGGGCCCTCGAGCTTAAACAGGAGTTCTCTTCCCTCGCCCGCTTCTACTGGACGTTCGAGCCGGGCGGGACCGATCGGCCCCGGACCATCGACTGGCCCATCCTCAAGACCATGGCGCAGACCGACGCCTCCCGGCGCCTTTCGAAGGATCTCAAGAAGCGCGGCTTCTCATTCGTGGGACCTACCACGGCCTACGCCTTCATGCAGGCGATGGGCATGGTGAACGACCACATCGAGGGCTGCGACTTCCGCGGCGAGGTGGAAGCCCAACGCCGGCGCTTCAAGCGACCCTAGGCTTCAGGGAATCTGACTATTGACGTTGGCGGCGCGCGCGGCGATAAGGCCCTTCAGGCCAAGCACGCCGTTGTCGACGTCCGCGTTGCCGTAGGGTTTCTTGGTATCGGCGAAGGCCGCGTCCTTGAAAGCCGCGTAAACCTGATCGATCTTGCCCCCGAGAAACGCGAGGGTCACGAAGCTGTTCGTGATGCTCTTGACCTGACTCAGGTAGAAGGACTTGAGCGCCGGGTCGGCGATCAGACGCTTGGTGAGTTCGTTGGCGTCGAGGCGCTGCATGACCGGCCATTCGGGGCTGGTGAAGGCGGCATCTTTGTCCCAGGGGATGAGCACGAACTTCTTCTGACCGCCGAACTGATAGAAGAAGAAGTTGTTCATACCGAACTGCCCCACGAAACCGTCGTGCTCCGCGATGGCGTTCTCCACCGCCATATAGGTGAGAAACTTCTGCGGATCGATGTAGGCGGAAATCGTCGAGGTGAACGTCGAGGCCGGGGTCTGATTGATCGCCTTGACGAACTCGGCCATGGCGGTGTCGAAGGAACTGGAGTTGGTCTCCGGCTTGAAGGGGTCGGGAACATAGTCCGAGATGGCGTCGCTCTTGTAGGTGAAAGTGTACGGAACCGTGTACTCGTACTTGTAGGCCGTTCCGCTGCTCTCCCCGAATCGGGCCGCGAGGAAGGCTTGTTCTATCGTCTCCTCGAGCAGATAGAGACCCACATACTCGCTGTTCACGAACATCTTGGAGGTCGAGATCGCCGGCGAGGCGATGCCGGCAGCCTCGTAAACCGTGTAGGAGACGATGTCCCGCAGGAAGCTCGAATCCTGGATGGAGTTCAGGACCTGCATCGACTTGAGCCCGTGGAAGTGCTGGCCCGAGACGTACTTGTTCATGTCGATCTTGAGGCCCGGCTTGGTGTCGCTGCGCGAACCCTTCCCGCGTGAGCGGATCCCGACCTGTTTGATCAACTCGCCGTCGATGGTCACGTTCGCGGCGTAGTACTGGTTGGTGAGGTAGTTCGCCTTGAGAGCGGCCCAGTCCGCGGGATCGATGTCGACCCTGACCTCATGAAGACGGAGAGGATCGAAAACGGGATCGGCGGCCCGGGCGAAACCGGCAAGGCCGACCAAAAGCGTAAGGGCGACAAGAATTCGACGCATCGACATAACTCCCTCCCCCCGCGGAAACCCGGGGATGTTCGACCACCAGTCTAAGACGCCACGGCCCGCTATTTGAAAACCGATCAAGGGCGCTGTGAGCCCGATCACGGAATTGCGATCTGGATCCGCCCGACAAACGACCAGTACTTTGTCTGGGGTGGATCCGGGGTGATCAGAACATCGTTGAAGTGATCCTGGTAGGCGTCGGCCTGGAACTTGAGAAAGTCCGTGACAAACCAGTTGATCCCGAGACTCAGCACCCAGTCCGCGGTCGGGGCGATGTTGCGGGCCCGGTTGCCGTAACCGGCGAACCCGCTGTCCGGACCCGCATCGTCGAACCGGAGGCGTTCGGCGCGCGCCGCCAGTTCGATGGCGCCGATGCCCCCGTAGAAGTGCCCCTTGTCGGGGTGAATCCGGCTGACCTTCTTCTGGCCGGTGACGAGGTAGGAAGCGGTCAGGTACCAGGCGCGACCGTACGAGTCGGGCAGGTCCTGCTTCACCGAGCCCTGCCCGAGGCGCTGTTCGCGACCCTCCGCTGCCTCACCAATCAGACGGAAGGGCCCCCGGGTGAAGGACGCCTCGAGACCGATGCGGCGACGCGTCCCGTCGACGTGAGGGCGGCGCCAGAAAGTCCAGGCGATGTGGTCCTGTCCGCGGAACCCCTTGGCGTCGGGCTCCTGGGTGGGGTCAGGGGATACATTCGGCTTAACCTTCCCCTGCATGTAGGAGGCGCCCACGACCAGGCCCTTGGCCATGGTGTACGTGAGTCGCGCCGCGCCCGAGGTTTCCGACCGCGAAGTCTTGCCGCTGCCGTCGCCCGCGAACACGCCGATCTGATACTTCAACTTCGCCAATGTGCCGTGGATCATTCCGCCCCAGTCACGATCGGCGCCGATATCGTCAACCAGCATGCTGCGATCGACGAAATCCGTTGCGGCCGCGGAAGTCAGGAAGTCGACGGAGAAGGGCGGCTTGAAATGTCCGCCCTGGATCGCTAACTTCTTGGAAAACTCATAGGTCAGGTGGAGGTCCTTGAGCTTATAGGTCTGAGAAGTCCTTGGATCGATCGCAAACTGAAGGCTCCAGCCCTGGTAGGAGGTCTCGAAACCCATACGAAGACGGCCAAGCTCATGCGTTGGACTGCGCTTCGTAAGGTCGCCGCCCGCGATGTCCCAATGGTATGACCGCAGGTTTTCCTGCAAGTAGCCGTTGACTGCGAACTTGAAGTCGCCGTTGCTGACCTCGAAGCCGTCGCGGTGCCATCCGGGGGGCACGGGCGCGTCCGCGTCCTTCTTCTTGACCTTCTTCTCTTCCTTCGGCGCCTTGACCGCCTTGTCCACGGCCGAAACCGCACCCGGAGCCAAGAGGGCGAGGCCCGCCACCGAGGAATCGTCCACCGGTGGCGAAGCCGAGGCCGCGCTCACGAGCGTGGTCAACGCGAAGATCGCGACCGCCCTGCTCCCACGACGAAGACCGGAATTCATGGATCCTCCTAGGACTTCCCGCTGCTCGTGGAATCCTCGGGATTCCGGCTCGCGAGCTCTTTCTCAATGATGGCGAGGGCGCCCTTGAACCGCAAGAGGCCCGGCTGGTCGATGGGGTTCGGCTGGGGTTCGGGCGATCGATCCTGGGCGATCCAGAGATCCCCACCGGCGTCGAAAGCGATGCCTTCCTGGTGACTTCCCGGGATCGAGAAATCAAACTCCTCGTCGCCCTCGAGACTCATGATGAGGATGCGATGGTGGGCGATCACCGCGAGCCGCTCGCGATCCGGCATCACCGTGACCGCGGTGAGATCGTCGCGACCCGGCATCTCGCGCAGGCCGCGCTTGGCGGCGCTGCCGATGATTCCGCCGGGCGCGGTGGGATCGAAGGCGATGGCGAGAAGCGCCGCCGGCTCCTTCTGGTGCACAAGATAGAAGATGCCGCCGCCGGGCTCACCAGGAACGGGACGGAACGCCAGTCCTTCAAAGCCTTCGTTCTTACCGCCCGCGGCCGGGCCGAGAAGGGACGCGGCGTCGAGCATGAACCGCCCGGTGACGGTTCCGGTCTGGGCGTCCGTGACCAGCAACTCGCCCTTCTTTTCGTTCAGGATGATGAGCTTTCCGCTCGGAGGGTGGAAGGCCACGTCCTCGAGATTGCCTTTCACCGGGAACGATGCGACCACGTTTCCCTGAAGATCGACGCGGGCGAGCGAACCTTCGTCACCTATGACATAGAGGCTCGAATTCGAAGGAAAGTACACCACGCCTGAAGGCTCGCGGACCGCGCTGATGGGAAAGTGCTGGGGCGCGCCAAGAAGATCGACCTTCGCCGCCTTCTTGGCTTTTCCGCCCTTGCTCTTCTGAAGCGCTGTCACGGCCTGGGGATCCGTGGAAATTCTATGCTCGGTCCAGGCCGCCACCCCAAGGGCGATCAGAAGGCCCGCGGTCAGGACGGTGATGGCCTGCAGCCCAAGATAGAGCTTGGCCACCGCGTTGTACTTGGCCTTGTTGATGCGGGCCACGTTGTAGAGCTGCGAAGCGATTTCGGCGTTCAGGTGGCTCACCCGCACGGTCTGCCATGCTTTCATGTACATGGCCCTATCGTAACGGAGAGCGTCGAGGAAGAATCGGATGCCCAGACTCTCCGCCTTCTCGGAGACCATACCTTTGGGCGCCAGGTCGGGAAGGCTGCGCGGACGAAGGGACTCGATCGCCTGGACCAGGAAGTAGATGGCGATGCTCGCGTAGACCAAGAAATAGGCGTACAGCCAGAGCTTCAGGTTAGGGGGCAGACTCGTGAGCGCGTCCGACCGTGTTCCCAGGATGATGATGGCGGCGTTCAGGGCGCCCATGATGATGAGGGCGAATCGCGCCTTGTGGTCGGCGAGGTCGACAAGGTCCTGGGCTTCCTTCAGCGCGTCGAGTTGAGCCTTGTATCGCTGCCAGGGATCGGCGCGCTTGAACTCCTTCTTCTTCCTGTCCTTGTCCTTGTCCTTGCCCTTCTCTTTTTCTCTTTCTTTTTCCTTGTCTTCTTTCCCCTTCTCCTTGTCCTTCTCGCGATCCTTGCCTTTTTCCTTCTTCTGATTGTCCTTCGCCACCGGCTCGGCCGCGGCGGGGACAACCGGCGCGGGCGCAGGACCAACGACCAGGGGAGGCGCTATCGGAGAAGGCTCGGGCTCGGGAATCAGTCGCGGCGCATCCGAGGCAGTCACCTCGGAATCGGGTTTTGGGTCAGCAGGATTCATTCACGCCTTGGGGTTATCCGTAGGATAGAGCAATTGTGGCCGGGCGCACGCCAGGAAGTCCCTACTGGATCATGAACTGAACCCGGGCGAGGATCGAGAAGTAATGACCCCGGTTCCCCGGCACGGGTGCGATGAGCGGGTCGTTGTATTTCTCCCACATCGCGGTCAACTGGAGCTTCATGAAGTAGGAAGCCCAGTAATTGGCGCCCGCCTCCACCGCCGACGCGCCGGCGGCCGCCAGATTCGGGGCGCGGCTGCCAGTGCTCGCGGGCAGCGAACCAGCACCGGTGTCGTCGAACCTGAGCGTCTCCACCCGTGCCACCAGCTCGACCGCGCCCAACCCGCCGTGGAAGATTGACTTGCGAGGCTCCACGAGAACGCCCTTCCTCTCGCCGGTCAGCAGGTACGCCACCTGAGCGCTCACACCGCGGCCGAGGACGTCGGGCAGATCCTGGCCGCCCGTTCCCTGGCCCTTGCGTTCCTCCCCCTCCTCCAGGTATTCGCCGAGGAACCGGAATGAACCCTTCGAATAGAGGAGGCTCGTGCTCAGCGTCCGCCTCGTCCCGTCGACGTAAGGGCGGCTGAAGAAAGTGAACCCGGTTGCGGTTTGACCATACGCCCCCTTTGGCGCAGGCGCCACAATTCCTCCCGCCGGGGTGGCGGTCACCCGGCCCTCCAGAAAGGAGCCGGAGAGTTGGAGGCCTCTCGGCAAATTCACGGCCACTCGAGCGGCTGCAGAAGGGCCGGACCTTCGAATACTGGAGTTTCCGTCTCCCTTGAAGGCTCCGACCAGATACTCGAGCCGGCCGTGAACACCGGCGGCCGTGACTCCCCAGTCGCGCTCGGGAACAAGTCGCGTTGCGATCATGCTCCGGTCCACGAAGTCGGTGTTGTTGGTCGCGGCGCTGAACTCGCGACTCCCGGGCAGCTTGAAGAAGCCGGCCCGCACACTGAGCCCCTTCGAGAACGCGTAGGTGGCGTTCAGGCTCTTGAGGTGGTGAGATCCGGGCGGGAGATGGCGCGGCTCCACCTGGAATTCGAGCAGGGTCTTGCCAAATTGCGCTTTCGATCCGAGCCGGAAACGGCGGAGTTCGCGCTCCTTGGCCTGCTTCTTTCCCGTGGGGTCGCCGCTCACCGCCCAGTCGAAATAGCGGAAGTCCTCCTGGAGGTAGCCCGTGAGTTCGACCTTGGATGTTCCCTTCTTCCAGGCGAGGCGGTCACGCCGCCACCCGTCCTTCTGGACCTCGGGCAGCTTCGGTTCCGCGGGTGTTTCGGCGGCGCCCTCCTTGTCATCGGGCGAGTTCCGGGCCGGGTTGTGTGCCACCTGCTGGAGGAGCGGATTGAACGCGAGGGCCGGCGAGGAAATACAGAAAACGACAGGCAGCACGCAGATCGCGAGGCGCGCGGACCGACCGCGGCCTCGGCGCAAGCCTCGGGCATCACGAGCACAGCGGAAGGGACTAACGGCCACCACGACGATCATAGAATAGGAAGATGTTGACGCGGGCGCGACTGG
>JANMVV010000331.1:0-2359 GCA_031392925.1 Vicinamibacteria bacterium | reverse complement strand
TCTTGCCCCTTGGCGCAGGCGAGGGCGAGGAGGAGGAGTGGCCAGGAAGTGAGTCGTACGCGCATGGGGAGTGGGCTCGAATGGGTGGATCAGTTGGCAGCGACCAGCGCCCGCCCAGTGGCGCGCTGGTACGAGCGCAGGAGCCGGGTCAGCTGCGTCTTCTCGAGGACCACTCGCTTGGTCAGCCCCCACGGACTGCGTCCCTTCTGGTACTTGAAGTCGATCCAGTGCGCCCGGGGTCGCGAATGCCGGAAGGTGTCCCACAACATCGGGAGGTAGTCCCCCTCCGGCCCGACGCCGATGATGTGCCTGATGCTCACGCGGTCCGGGGTGCCGCGGCCGAGTCGGTAGGTGATGCGGAGGGACCGATGCTTATCAATGCACACCCGGCGCAACAGCTCCTGGTCCCATCCGCTCGGCGCGAGCTCGTCCCAGATGAAGGCGGCGATGCTGCGGGAGTGACAGGCCGTCAGCCACGCAGGCTTGTCGCCGCATACTGTGCATTGCCACCAGTAGCGTGCCATCGGGCCAGCTAGGAGCGCTGATGAGGGTGGGCGTGGTTCGGCATGCGGAGTGCACGTCGCACTGCGAAGGCCCCGAGCACCGCGGCCAGGACTGCGGCCGCCAGCGCGATGCCCGCGCTGATGGATCCCTGGAGGGCGTATTCCAGCTCGGCGTAGCCGAAGAGGAGGCCGACGCCGAGCAGGATGATCCCGCATATGCCCATCGAGAGACGCTTCAGGAGCCCACGGCCTTTTCGATCTTGCCGACCACCTGCTGGGCCTTTCCACTGAGCTTTTCGACCGTTCCCTCGTCCGCGAGGTCGGGGTCCTTGCTGATCTGGCCGACCTGCTCCTTGATCGCGCCCTTGATCTCCTGCGCTTTGCCTTGGACCTGATCCTTGGTACTGGGCTTCATAGTACGGTACCTCTCTTGGTCTGCGAGCAGGATGCAGTCCACGGTCACGGCGGTCTGCTCGTGTGCGGGCCCATCCACCATCGGCCGCTGGCGGCGAGCACCAACGGCCTCTACGGTGGGAGCATACGCACTACTCGACGGGGGTGATATCGCTCGAAAGTGCGATGGTGGTGCCTCGTGGCCGGAACGACCATGGGTGCAGGCGCGTCCACGTGACGGCCAGGGGGACGTGCCGAGGCGGCCGGCATCGGTCGGCGGCGCGAGAGTGTCACCTATGTCCTCGGTCTAACTGTTACCTATCTGTCCGGCTGTTCACCAAAACGAACCTGAGTCTTCCCCTACACCGCGAGGTTGCCACCCAACCTGCCCGGGAGTGACGCGTTCAACCGCGACCTTAGCCCTGCCTGCCCCCATCCGTCCGCGCCCCGTGGCCACCAGGGATTCAACTGCGATTAGATCGCTTGCCACCGGGGGCGCCAGCACGGAGCTCACCACCAGACGGAGCCCCACCCAATCCTCAAAGAACCGAGCCCCACGGTTTGTCGGCAAAGGCCTAACGGTTGGCGCTTTAGCTGCGGCGCCGAAGTGCGCCTCAGCACAATCCTAAATGATTCCGCAGCTTGGCCGCGGGGAGCGTCGTTCAGCGAGGAGCCCGGGCCACGGAGCGCCGACGGCTACAAGCGCTGGTTAGGCGGTTGCCTGCTAATCCCCGACGTAGCCCAGATAGATCTCTTGGACGAGGTCGCCATCGAAGCGGATCTGGACGATATGGGCCTCAGTGGTCGGATCCCGATAGTTCCAACAGCAGTCGTTCTGGGGGCCGTCAAAGGTGGGTGGTGGCCCATAGAGTTGACGGACGTGACTCCGAGTCTGACCAACCCGTAGGCCCCTCGCGGTGTGAACTCGAGGGCTCGTCAGTAAGAAGCCTGAGATGTTGGATGTTCCGAGAAAGCGGACTTTGAACGACCGATACACCCATTGGGTCATGGGGTAGTCGGGGTCATGCCGATCCTCGACCGTACGGGGGTTTCCAAACGTGCGCCGAACTGTGGCCGTGTCGGCATTATGCGTTAGCCCCAAGAAGCGGAAGTCTCTGGCGCCGAGGGGCGCCGGGGTTTGGGCGTCGGCGCTGCCCGCGAGGGCGATGGTGATCAAGCCGGCAACGCACAGGCTCCGCACAGGTCCATCCTCCTGGAGGCAACCGCCTAACGGTTGGCGCTTTAGCTGCGGCGAGCGAGCCCCGCCTCAGCACAATCCTAAATGATTCCACAGCTTGGCCGCGGGGAGGCTCGTCGAGCGAGGAGCCCTGGCCGCGGAGCGCCGTCAGCTACAAGCGCTGGTTAGGACGGCTTGCCCATTTTGAGGACTACCTCAAAGTGAAGTCCAGAGCCTGCCCGTGCCCCAACAAACGTGGCGGCGTCGGTCCATGAATGGGGGGTGT
>JANMVV010000058.1:0-1527 GCA_031392925.1 Vicinamibacteria bacterium | reverse complement strand
CCGGAGACCGACGTGATCGTCATGACCGCGTTTGGCTCGATCGAGGATGCGGTGCGCGCCATTCGCGAGGGGGCTTCCGACTTTCTGACCAAGCCGGTCGACACCGATCACCTCCTGATCCTGGTGGACCGCGCCCTGGATCGGCGCCGACTCAAGCGGCGCGCGTTTCTCCTCGAGGAGGAGCTGCAGGAGCGCATGTCCCTGCCGCGGCTCGTGGGCACGAGCGAAGGACTCAAGGAGGCGCTGCTCCAGGTCCAACGCGTGGCGCCTTCCGACACCACCGTGCTCATCCTGGGGGAGAGCGGCACCGGCAAGGAGCTGCTCGCCCGTTCCGTCCATCAGCTCTCGCTGCGGGCGAAGGGCCCCTTCGTCGCCATCAACTGCGCGGCCATCCCGGAATCCCTGCTCGAGAACGAGCTCTTCGGCCATGAGAAGGGTGCCTTCACCGGGGCCAACGCGAGGAAGCTCGGGCGGGTGGAGATGGCCCAGGGCGGCACGCTCTTCCTCGACGAGATCGGCGAGCTGCCGCTCTCCCTGCAGCCGAAGATCCTCCGTCTGGTTCAGGAGAAACAGTTCGACCGGGTGGGGGGCACCGAAACCCGCCAGGGGGATCTGCGTCTCGTGACCGCCACCAATCGGGACCTGCGGGCCATGGTCGCCTCCCGCGACTTTCGCGAGGATCTCTTCTTCCGGCTCTCCGTTATCGAGATCTCGATTCCACCCCTGCGCGCGCGCCGCGATGACATCCTGCCCCTCGCCGAGTCCTTCCTCGAGAAGTTCTCGCGGGAGGCCGGCCGCCGCCGCCCTCTCACCCTGTCGCCGAATTCGATCCGGGCCCTCCTAGGCCATGCCTGGCCGGGGAACGTCCGAGAGCTTCAGAACGGAATCGAGCGCGCGGTGATCCTGTGCAGCGGGGACGTGGTGGAACCCGCGCATCTGCGCATCGACGCCCAGATAGCGGAGAGGCCGTCGATCGCCGATGTCATCGACCTCCAGGGCTCGATCAGCGAGGTGAGGGATCGCGCGGCGGACGCCGCCGAAGCGGAAATGGTGGCGCGCGCTCTGAGCGCCGCGGACGGCTCCATCGAGGGAGCCGCCGAGGCGCTAGGGCTTTCCAGTAACGCCCTACGGAAGCGCATCAAGCGCCGCAGCCCGGACGACGAACCGGCCGAGGCTTAACTCGCCTCGAGCGGCCTCATCTTCTTGTAGCGGTCTTCCGAGGGGAGGATTCGCTTGCGCAGGCGGATCGACTGAGGCGTCACTTCGACGAGCTCGTCGGTGGAGATGAACTCGAGCGCCTGCTCGAGAGTGAGTTGCCGGTGCGGGGTGAGGCGCAGGGCGTCATCGGCGCTCGACGCGCGCATGTTCGTGAGCTTCTTCGCCTTGGTGACATTGACGTCCATGTCGCCGGCGCGGGCGTTCTCGCCCACCACCATTCCCTCATACACCTTCTCGCCCGCGCCGAGGAACAGTTCCCCGCGTTCCTCGAGATGGAAGAGAGCGAACGTCGTGGTGTCGCCCACGCGA
>JANMVV010000294.1:0-17419 GCA_031392925.1 Vicinamibacteria bacterium | reverse complement strand
GCTCCGCGCCATGGTCCACAAGGACCTGCAGCTGTTCTTCAGCGACCGGCGCTCCGTGATCGTCAGCTTCGTGGTGCCCATCGCGATCGCTTCGTTCTTCGGATCGATCTTCAGCGGCCCCAGCCAAAACAGCGAGGCGGCGAAGATTGCCGTGGCGATCATCGATCAGATGCCAGGCGATCAGAAGCGCGCGCTGATGAACATGCTCAGCTCCGTCCAACAGTTCTACAACCAAAAGGCGGACGCCGCGCCGTCCGGCGGCGGTGGCGGTGGCGGCCAGGGCATCACCATGCCGTACACCGTCCACGAAGAAGCCATGACCTCCGGATTGAACATCAAGTACAACGGCTACGCGCATTCCTTCGGCGGCCTGGCGATTCAGTTCCTGTTGTTCGCGATGGCCAACATGGGCGTCGAGATGCTTCTCGAGCGTCAGCGCGGACTCTGGAAGCGGCTGCGGAGTGCGCCGGTGTCGAAGTTCACTCTTCTCGCCGGCAAGGCGGCGAGCGGCGCGATCATCTCGCTGATGATTCTCCTGGTCTGCTTCGCCTTTGCCATGATCGTCTTTGGCGTGAGGATTCAGGGCAGCATCCTCGGATTCTTCGCCATCGTGGTGGCCTGCGCGTTGATGGCGTCCACGTTCGGCCTGCTGGTCGCGGCCCTGGGCAATTCGCCGGCCACCGCACGGGGCATCACGACGCTCGCGGTCCTGATGATGGTGATGCTGGGCGGCGCGTGGGTGCCCTCGTTCATCTTCCCCGCGTGGCTGCAGCGCTTCACCCTGGCCGTGCCCGTGCGCTGGGCGGTCGACGGCCTCGATGCGATGACTTGGCGCGGTATCGGGTTGAGCGGCGCGGTCGGGCCGACGTTTGTGCTGCTCGGCTTCGCGGTCGCGTTCAGCGGTATCGCCGCGTCGCGTTTCAAGTGGGAGGAAGGGAGCTAGTTCTTCGGGGCGTCGGGTCTCGGTTGAGAACCGGAAGCCCAGTAGGACAAAGCATCGCGAATCCTCGCTCCCTGAGCCGGAGTGCACATGAACATCAAGCGACGTGCTCTTCCAAAACCGAGGCCCACGTTGAGAATGAAGTTCGGCAGTCCCTGATCCCTATGCATGGTCAATGACGACTCCGTCTTGCCGGTGAACTTGAGCGACGGTCCACGCTTAATCACCACGCGCTGGTAGAAGATGAAGCCATGCCGGCCGATGAAGGTCGCGGTGTGCGGCGTCAGTTCGATCACGCGCATCGCGACGTCTATGTAGGTCAGAGCGAAACCGAAGAAGAAGAATGCGAGCGGTGGCCCGAAGCGCCAGGCCGCGGAGAGCGGCTCGCCGCCGTCACCCAAAAGCGCCGCGAACAGCAGCCAGATGCCTAAGGCCATGAACGGCCAGCCGAAGAGCGACGCTCCGAACTGGCTCCCCATTCTTCTTTCCGGCAGAGTGACTCGGCTGCTCTCGATTCCGTCGATGCTCTGAAGGTCGGGACTGAGCTCGCTCGGAACCGGCCCGAATCGCCACCGGCCCGAATCGCCACCGGCCGGGACCATCAGCCGGGGGAACGTACGGCAAAGGCGGATGCCTCTTGACGAACTCTTTGCGGGCCTGGATGTTCCTCCAGATCGCACCGATCGCGAAAACAACGATGGCGACCTTGAGCGAGTGCTGCGCGACCGTCAGGCCACTGACGATCTCGTTGGAGGGAGGCACGTTCACAGCAGAGGCTGACTATTTTAGTCCTTCCGGACCGCGGGCGGGCGAACGGCGCGCTCCACCATCGTTTGGATCCGTGGACACCGGTCCATCGTGCCAGAGCCACCGCATCATCTCCGGCATGATCGCGCCGCCGAACTTCTGTCCGTGGAGATTCATGCCCCACGTGTACGTGCTCTTCGAGGGCGGGGCGGGCGAGACCATCCGCCGCGAGTTGCTCAAGCAGGCGGACGTTCACACCCTGCTCCGGCTGCCCACCGGGATCTTCTATGCCCAGGGCGTGAAGGCGAAGGTGCTCTTCTTTGACCGCGAGCCCGCGCAAGAGAAGCCGTGGACGCGGAAGCTGTGGATCTACGACCTACGGACCAATCAGCACTTCACGCTGAAGGAGCGGACCCTCAAGCGCTCGGATCTGGACGAGTTCGTCGCCTGCTACGACACGAAGGATCGCACCAGCCGGAAAGAGAGCGAGCGGTTCAAGAGCTTCACCTACGAGGAACTGGCGAAGCGCGACAAGGTGAACCTCGACATCTTCTGGCTGAAAGACGAGGCGCTTGAAGAGAGTGCGAATCTGCCCGCGCCGGAGGTGATTGCCGCGGACATCACGGCGGAAAGGACGGCGCTTGCCTCCACGCGTGGAGCCCCGCCGTCTCACGCACGAAACGTAGCAACCGCCGTGACCACCACTGGCGGGCGCGGCGTGCGCGGCTGAGCACCGGGGACGGGGGTTGCTTCGGGCCATCGCCAACGGAGTGGGCCCTCGCAATGACGGCGGGTTGAGAGTTGGGAAGTCGGCCCCGGGGCTCGCCCCTCCGGCGGATGGATTAGGGGGGTCGCCGGGGTGACGGGTGGTCGTACTCGTGATCGGCCGTCGAAGGTCCGGGGCCTCGGGAGGGGTTCGTTGCGTACGCGTACTCGGCCGTAGCGCGTCAGAGTTCTAAGGGAGTTGATGTCCCTCCCGGCCCCGTTGACGTTCACGACGCAGCCGAACGCCGGTCGTCGACGCCCCGGGACTTCGGCGCTACGACACATCGATCACGGCCTCGCCGAGGGCTTCGGCGAGGGGCTGCACGCCCAGCCCCGGCTCCGTGGACGCGGCCATGCGGCCGTTCCGCCGCCGCGGCGCTCCGAAGGCGATGGGCTTGGTTACGTACGAATTGAAGTCCGTGGCGGTGAAGAGAAACTCGGGCGGGGTCGAGTGCGCGAGATGCGCGATCGCCGCGGTCACGATGTCTCCGCCCCAGGTGTCTTCGATGGTCAGGGCGATCCCGAGCGATACCGCGAGATCCCGGATCTGGCGCGCGGGCGTGAGCCCGCCCACCTTGGAGATCTTGAGATTGATGACATCCGCCGCGTGGTCATTCGCGGTGCGCACCAGCATCCCGATGCCGTCCACGTTCTCGTCGAGGATGAACGGGTGCGACGTCTTTCGTCGCACGGACAGACACTCCTCGTAGGTGAGGCAGGGCTGCTCGATGTACACATCGATGTCCTCGACGCCGCGCACCACGCGCATGGCTTCGTGCATCAGCCAGCCGGTGTTCGCGTCGGCGATGAGGATGTCGCCGCTCTGGAGCCGCTTCGACACCATGCGGATGCGCGCGATGTCGGTCTCGACCTCGGAGCCCACCTTCAACTGAAAGCGGTGATAGCCCTCGGCCCGGTACTGGCCGACTTTCTCCGCCATCGCCTCGGGGGATTCCTGCGAGATCGCGCGGTACAAGTGAAAATCGTCGCCGAATCGCCCGCCGAGCAGGGTCACGATGGGCTGACCGCAGGCCTGGCCGAGGATGTCCCAGGCGGCCACGTCGATTCCCGACTTCGCGTAGGGATGGCCTTTGAGCGCCTTGTCCATGGCGCGATAGAGAGCGGTGGTGTCGCGCGGATCGAGGCCGATGAGGCTCGGCGCGATCTTGGCGAGCCCGGCTCTCACACCCTCGGCGTAGGAGGGCAGATAGGTGGGCCCGAGAGGGCAGACTTCGCCATGGCCGACCAGGCCCTCGTCCGTTTCGACGCGCACGACCGTGCTGTCGAAAACGTCCACCGACTTCCCGCCCGACCACGAGTATCGGCCTTCGTGGAGCGGAAGCTCGACGCGATACGCGAGGATCCGTGTGATTTTCATGGCGTAAAGCCTACAGCCTCGCGCGGGGCTGTATGTTGTGAAGTCATGCGAGCGGGGATGACCAGCGAGCGTGCCGATTGAGTGACCGGAAGGCGGTCTCCTCGCGCGCCCTCATCGCCGCGCCGGTCCTGATCGGCGCGCTGCATCTGGCCTCGGTGCTGATCTTGGGAACCAGCCCCGAGGGATCGCTCGTCTCCAATCTCCTCCAGGCCGCGGCCGGGATCATGGCCGCCTTCATGAGCTTCCGGGCGTCGCGCCACTCCACCGGTTTCGCCCGAAGGTTCTGGATGCTCACCGCCGCCGCGTTCGTGATCTGGACCGCGGGCCAGGCGACCTACGTCTACCACGAGAACTGGATGGGCGAGCGCGTACCCCAGCCTTCGTGGGCCCATTTCCTGTTCCGGCTCTACGGCGCTCCCCTCGTGATGGCCCTGCTGATCGGGCACGAAGAGGAAGAAGATCTGCGCGGCCACGACTGGCAGCGCATTCTCGATGCCGCCCAGGTTGGAATCCTGTTCCTGCTCTTCTACTTCGATCTCTATTTCGTGCCGGGCGGTCAGTGGCAGGGGCTGACCCTTCTTTACCTGTGGGGCTTCTTCGATCTCTCGGACCTCGAGAACTGGTCGCTGTTCCTGGCCTTCCTCATCCGCAGCCGCCTGTCGCGCCGAGTGGAGGAGCGCGCGGTCTCCCTGCGACTGACCCCTTACCTGCTCGCCTATGCGCTCAGTTCGTCCTTCTACAACTACACGTTCAGCCTGCGCGTCCTGCGCACGGGCGACGGGGCCGATCTCGTTTTTACCCTCAGTCTCGGCATCGGCGCCCTGCTCGCGGCCGCCTGGAAGGAAGACGGGGTGAAGACCGAGCCGGATCGGAGCGTCCCGGTGGTGACCTGGGCCCCCGCTGTCCTGCCTCTCATCACCATCGCCCTGGCCTTGCCCATGGCGAGGAGCGAGCCCGCCGTGGCCTTCGTGGCCGTGTTCGGCTCGGTGGCGTGTTTCGGCGGGCGACTCCTTCTGACTCTCTATCGCCGGAAGCACCTGATGGAGGCCCTGCAGGCGAGCGAATCGCGGTACGCGAGCCTTTTGAACCTCGCGCCCGATGCCATCTTCGTCCACACCGACGGCCGCATCACCTTCGCCAATCCCGCCGCCGCCCGGTTGCTGGGACTCGGCAGCCCGTCCGAGCTCGTGGGCCGGCACGTGCTCGAGTTCGCTCCGCCCGAGATGCGCGAGAAGTATGCGCCTCGCGCTCCGGGAGACGACTCTTTCCCCACCAGTTTCATGATCGTGCGCGGCGACGGCGTGCGGCGTCACCTCGAGTCCGTCGGTATGAGGATGGAATCGGGGAGCGAACCGAAGGGAGAGCTTCAGCGCCTGGTGATTGCCCGCGACGTCACCGAGCGCCGCCAGGCCGAAGCCGAGCGCGAGTCGCTGATCCAGGCTCTCGAGGCCAAGAACGCCGAGCTCGAGAGGTTCACCTACACCGTCTCCCACGACCTGAGGAGCCCTCTAGTCACCATCGGCGCCTTCATCAGCCATGTCGAGGACGCGGCGGCACGCGGCGACCTGGCCTCCGTGCGCGCGGACCTGGACCGCATCCGCCGCGCCTCCGCGAGGATGGATCTCCTGCTCAAGGACCTGCTCGAGCTCTCGCGCGTGGGCCACGTCCTCTCGGCGCCCGAGTCCGTCTCCTTCGAGACTCTGGCGCGCGACGCCGTCGATCTCGTCGGCGGCCGGCTTCGGGAACGCGGGGTGGCGGTCGAGGTCGCCCCGAACCTGCCCATGGTCTACGGCGACCGGGGTCGTCTGCTCGAAGTGGTTCAGAACCTCATCGACAACGCCGCGAAGTTCATGGGCGACCAGCCCTCGCCGCGGGTTCGGGTGGGCGCCCGGCACGCCGGCAGCGAGGTCGTGTTGTTCGTCGAGGACAACGGCCTTGGCATCGATCCCTCCCACCACGAGCGGATCTTCGGGCTCTTCGACAAGCTCGATCCGAAGGCCGAGGGCACGGGCGTCGGGCTGGCCCTGGTGAAGCGGATCATCGAACTGCACGGCGGCCGGATCTGGGTCGAGTCCGGAGGTAAGGGAGGAGCCAGGTTCTGTCTCACCCTCCCGCGCGCGCCGGAACCATCGAACGCCGAATGAGCTGTCGCTGGGGCTGGTAGTCCACCACGGCCAGCCCTACACCGCGGCGAGGGCAGTCGCGAGGTCGGTCACGATGTCCGCGGCGTCCTCGATGCCTACCGAGATGCGCACCAGTCCGTCCGTGATGCCAAGGGCGTCGCGCTCCGGCTGGGTGTAGCCGGCGTGGGTCATCTTCGCCGGGTGACACACCAGCGTCTCGACCCCACCGAGACTCTCACCCAGTGAGCAAAGGCGGAGCTTCGGAGCAAACCGCTTCGCGGCATCGAGCGATCCGAGCTCGAAGGAAATCAGAGCGCCGAAACCCGAAGCCTGGCCCTTGTGGATCGCGTGACCGGGGTGATCCTCGAACCCCGGCCAGAACACCTTCATCACCTTCTTCTCGCCGCGGAGGAAATTCGCGACCACCCGCGCGTTCTCCTCGTGGCGCGGCATCCGCACCGCCAGGGTCTTGGTGCCGCGCATGACCAGGAACGAATCAAGGGGCGAGAGGATCGCGCCCTGCGCGTTCTGGACGTACTTCAACCATTTCGCATCGTCGGCGCTCTTGCAGACCGCGACCCCGCCGATGCTGTCGGAATGCCCGTTCAGGAACTTCGTCGTCGAGTGCACCACGAGGTCCGCGCCGAGGGTCAGGGGGCGCTGGAAGAACGGGCTCATGAAGGTGTTGTCGACCACGAGTCGCGCGCCCTTCTGGTGCGCGATGGCGGCCAGAGCCCGGATGTCGCAGATCTTCATCATCGGGTTCGTCGGCGTCTCGAGCCACAGGAGGTTGAAGTCGCCCGAGGTCTTTTCGAAGGCGCCGGCGTCGGTCAGATCCAGGAAATCGAACTTCACGCCGTAGGGGGCGATGAGCTTCGTGAACAGGCGATGGGTGCCGCCGTAGACGTTGTCGCTTACGACCACGCGCTGGCCGGGCTTCACCAAGGACATCACCGCGTTCGACGCGGCCAGGCCCGACGCGAAGCAGATGCCATCGACGCCGCCTTCGAGGGCGGCGAGATTCGCTTCGAGCGCGAAGCGGGTGGGATTCTGCGTGCGCCCGTACTCGAAGCCCTTGTGCTTGTCGATGCCCTCCTGCACGTACGTGGACGTGAGGTAGAGCGGCGTGATCACCGCGCCGGTGGTGGGATCCGGATGTTGTCCGGCGTGGATGCAGTCGGTGGCGAAACCCATGGGGAAGAAACCTCTGGTTTTTAGGGCGGGAAGGAGGGGCCTCTAGAACTGGCGGAGCCATTCGGCGAGTTCGTCGATGGGAACCGGCCTCGAGTACAAGTAGCCCTGCATGAGGTCGCAGCCCCACGAGGCCAAGGCCTTCTGTTGATCGAGCCGCTCGACTCCCTCGGCCACGACGCGCATGTTGAGGGCGCGGCCGAGCGAGACGACCGCGTTCGCGATGGCCGCGTCGTCGGGGTCCTCGATCATGTCGCGGATGAACGAGGCGTCGATCTTCAGCATGTCCACCGGCATCTGGCGCAGGCGGGACAAAGACGAGTAGCCCACGCCGAAGTCGTCGATGGCGATCGAGGCGCCTGCCTTCTTGAGACGCCGGAGCTGGTCGCCGATCAGGATGCCTTCGGAGAGGGCCGCGGTTTCCGTGATCTCGAAGTGGAGCCGGGTGGCCGGGAACGACTCCGCGTTCAAGGACTCGAGGACGTTGTCGGTGAAGGCCAGGTTGGAAAGCTGCCGTACCGAGACGTTGATGGCGAGGTTCAAGGGTGAAAAGGCGCGCTTCGGGAGGGACTTCATGGCCCGTACCGCGTCCCGCAGCACCAGCTCTCCTAGCGGCACGATGAGGCCGGTGTGCTCTGCGAGCGGTATGAAATCCGAGGGCATGGTCATGGCGCCGCCGCGCTCGTCCGGCCAGCGCACCAGGGCTTCCACCGCCACCGGACGCTGCGACTTCGTGTCCATGATGGGCTGAAAGTACACGGCGAGCTTGGAACGAACGATGGCGGTGCGCAAGCCCTTCTCCATGGACACCCGGCGCTCGACGTCCTCCTTGAGCGCCGCCGAGAAGAGCTGATGGGTGTCGCGACCCATCTCCTTGGCTCCGTACATCGCGAGATCCGCAGCCTTGAGCAGGGTCTCTCGATCGCCTCCGTTGTCCGGAAACATGGCGACGCCGACACTCGCGGTGACCAGCACTTCGCTGCCCGCGGCGTCCAGGGGCAGGCGCAGGGCGTCCACGAGCTTCTGGGCCACGTGGGTGGCGCCCGGCTGATCGGTATCGGGCAGGATGGCGATGAACTCGTCGCCGCCGCGGCGGGCCAGGGTGTCCGACTCTCTGAGGCACCCCGCGAGCCGGGCCGAGACCAGGCGCAGGACGCCATCGCCGACGCTGTGCCCGAGCGTGTCGTTGACCAGCTTGAAGCGGTCGAGGTCCACGAAGAGCACCGCCAAGGGTGTCCGATGGCGGTCGGCGAGAGCGAGGGCGGTGTCCAGGCGGTCGTCGAAGAGGAATCGGTTCGGCAGTCCGGTGAGCGAGTCGATATAGGCGAGAGAGTGAATCTGCTCGTCCATCTGCTTGCGTTCGATGGTTTCCGCGATGTGGCCGGAGACGAAGGTCAGGAGGTCGCGGTCCGAAGGGCCGTGCCGGAAGTTCGGGTCGTAGCTTTGAACCACGAGGATCCCGAAGGTGGCGTTGCCGCGGATCAGGGGAACCCCGATCCAGCTCGAGGCGACGTGGCCGTAGGTCCGGACCTGGCTCGATCCCTTTAATTCCTCGATCACCTTCTGGTCGGCGAGAAGGGGTTCGCCCGACCGGATCACATAGCCCGACAGCGAGTCCTCGAGCGAGAGAGGCTGCGGCGGAGCGGGATCGAACTCGTCCTTGAAGTAGGGGAAGGTGAGGTGCGTCCCTTCCTCGTCGAGCAGGCCGATGAAGAAGTTCTTGGCATACATCAGCTCGCCCACGATGTCGTGGATTTCGGAGAAGAGGGCGTCGAGGCTGAGCGATCGTGTGGAAGCCTGGGCGATGCGATAGAGCGCCGACTGAAGCTCCTCGGCCTTCTGCCGCTGGGAGAGGTCGCGGGCGATGATGAGCGCGCACTTGCGCCCGTCCACGTCGATGGCGGCGGCGCGGACCTCCACCGAGACCTGGCCCTTGTTCTGGTTGAGCTTGATCTCGCTCGTCCTCGGTCGACGGCCGAGGGTTACCGCCTCGAGCAGGCCGCGAAGAATGTTGCGATCGGCCTCCGGGGCCAGGTCGATGAGCCCGAGCGGGCGGTCCGCGAATTCGGGGGCCAGGTCGAGCAGCCTCCTCGTGCCCGCGTTCGAGAAGACCACGTGCTCGCCGTCGAGGACGAAGACGGGGTCGGGCAGAAGCTCGATGAGTTGCCGGTAGCGATGCTCGCTGTTGATCAACGCCCGCTCGGCCCTCTTCCGCTCCGAGATGTCGCGAAGGATGGAGAGCGCCGCCGGCCTCTTGTCGAAGAGGATGGGCTCGCTCTGGGCTTCGACTTCGAAGGTGGACCCATCCACCCGGATGGACTTCTGCTCCATGGGCGGGGCGGAGAGGCCGAGGTGCACGGCCTTCATGCGCTCGGTGACGACTTCCCGGTAGTCCGGGTGAACCCGCCCGCTCAGGGGGAGGGCCTGGAGTTCCTCCAGAGACGTCGCCCCCATCAGGCGAAGGTAGGCCGGGTTCACGAGGAGGAGCTTCCCCTCCTGGCTCACCGCCACCCCATCGGGAGTCGAATCGACGAGCTGGCGGTAGCGCTCTTCGCTCTCCCGAAACCTTTGTTCGGCCAGCATGGGCTCGGTCATCACCCGGATGAAGGCGCGGATCGCGGGCTTGCCTTCGAACTCGATGCGATGGGAATCGAGCTTGACCGTGGCGACCTGAGCATCGAGGCGCTTGAAACGCACCACCATCGGCTCGATCGCCGCCCCGTTGTTCAGGGCCGCCATGCGCGCTCTCACCGCGTCCTGGTCCTCGGCCAGCACCAGATCCAAAACACTGCGGGAGAGGAGATCCTGCGGGTTGAGGGCGCCCGCGATTTCAACCATGGCCCGATTCACGAAGAGAGGCCTGCCGTCTCGATGGATGAGGATGCCGTCCGGTGTGTTCTCGATCAGGCTCCGGTAGCGGGCTTCGCTCTCTCGCAGGGCGTCTTCGGTGGCCCGGCGCTCGGTGATGTCGGTCGACAGGACGATGTACGCGCGCTTCCCCCTTGCGTCGAACGGGACCGAGCGGATTTCGGCGTAGGTCTTGGTCCCGTCCGCCCGCACCAGCCGCATCTCCACCGGGGGGTTGGACTCGCCGCGGTAGAGGCGGGACACCCGCTCCTGGGCCAGGGGAAGGAACTCGGGGTCGAGGAAGTGATGATTCGGCTTGCCGACGACCTCGGAGCGATCCTTCACCCCCACCAACTGGAGAAAGGCCTCGTTGCACCAGACGAATTTCTCCTCGACCGCCACCGACGCGGCGAACGGCGCCGATTCAAGTACGTACAGCAGCCCGACGCTGTCGAAGATTTCCTGCCAGTTCATCTGGCTCATCGCGGCGACCGGGGGCCGGTGCGACCCTTCACCTGATGCTGACCGAGATGTCGACCGGCTTGCCGTCCCGCATGATCTGAGCCCGCACCGTGCCGCTCGTCTGGAGTCGCGGCCACAATCCCACCAGGGTGGTGAAGCTGTCGATCGGCGTCTCGTTCACGCTGACCAGTACGTCCCCGGCTTTGAGTCCGAGGGTATCCAGGATGGTTCCAGCCGGGATGCGCGACAGGGTGAAACCGGCGACCTGACCGCGCGCGGTCACTGGCACGAGTGTCGTCTCGGTCATCAGACGCGACATTTCCCGGTCCAGCCGCGCTTCGAGCTCGGCCCGGGTCATGATCACATCCGCTGGGGGCGCGCTCTCGGCCGCGGGTTCGACCGCGCTGTGAACCCCGGCCTTTTTTGGGGCGGCTCTGAGGGTCAGGGTCCGGCGCTCCCCCGAACAGATGATATCCACTCGATCCTTGAGGATCGAGGCGACCTCGCAGCCGAAGGCCCGATCAGCCGCGACCACCGATCGGACCCGGTCCTCCGAGACGAGGGTGGCGGCGTGGCGTCCAGAGCGGGCGAGGACGACGCCGGAGAGCGTCACCTCCGGCCCGAGAGAGGCGAGGGCGAGGAGGGAAATCAACATCGAAGGCAATGCAAGACGGATCAAGAGCATATCGGACTGGGCTGGTTTCAGCTGCGTTGGGCCGTGGCTTGTAACCTTGTATCAGTTATGGATGTTGTCGCGGTCAGCCCCGATCTCACCGCCTCGATGGTGCTGGATGCCTATCCCCGCGGACTCTTCCCCATGGCCTACGTGGAGGGGAATCTCATCACCTGGCATCGTCCGAAGGTCCGGGCGATCATTCCTCTGGACGCTCCCCATGTTCCGCGGCGTCTCGCCCGACCCATGGCCCCGGGCCAGTTCGAGGTGACGCTCGCTGCGGCCGTTCGCGAGGTCATGAAAGGGTGCGCCCTCGGCCGCCCGGTGTGGATCAGCGCGGACTTCCACCGGGTGTACGGCGAACTCCACGACCGCGGCCTCGCGCACTCCGTGGAGATCTGGTCGGCGGGGCGCTCCGATCTCGTGGGCGGCCTCTACGGTCTCGCCATCGGCGGCGCCTTCTTCGCCGAGTCGAAGTTCCACCGCGCTCGCGATGCCTCGAAGGTCGCGGTAGTGTCGCTCATTCAAAGGCTGGTCGCGCGGGGCTTCTCGCTCCTCGAGGTCCAATACCTGACCGATCACCTCAAGCAGTTCGGGACGGTCGAGGTGTCGCATCGCCTGTACATGAACCGTCTTACAAAGGCGCTCGACCTCCCGGTCGATTTCGGTCCCGCATCGCCGCATCGGGTTGCGACCGTCGAATAAGCTGCACTCTTCATGGACCGTGGCGAAGTTCGGCGTGTGACAGTCGGCGTGCGCGATCTCGCCCGCGCGCGCGGGCTTTATTCGGGCCTGCTGGGCATGCGCGAGACCGGGTCATGGCGGCTCGAGGCCGAAGTCGTGGCGCAAGACGCCCGGGCCGCTCGCCTGGCCGAGAGTCTTGGCCTCGCCGAGCCGGCCGCCATCGAGGCGGTGGACCTCGAACAGCCGGGGACATCGGTGGGTGCGGTCCGGCTGGTGCGCGTGGGCGATGGGAGCGGGGAGCGGATCAACGAAGGAGCCCGCGCCTACGATCACGGCTACGTGAAGAATCTCGACTTCTTCACCGACGACGTGCGGGGCGAGTACCTTCGGTTCGTGGAAGCGGGCTTGAAATTCCTCGCTCCCCCCGTGGAGTACGCGGTTCCCTGGGGTCATGGCGCGGTCGCGACCGAAGCGCACATGAAAACCGACGATGGGGTCAAGATCTCGCTTGCGAAGATGGCGGGCGTTCCGCGGGTCGCCATGGGGCGCAGCGCGAGGGAGACGCCCTTCACCGAGGTCGCGGCGGCCACCCAGATCGTGAAGGACTTCGACCGGTCCGAGAGCTTTTACTGCGACGTCCTCGATCTCGTGCCGGCGGCGCCCACGGTAATCGAGGGCGAACTGATCGCGGCGCTCCATCTGCCCTTAAGCACGAGCTTGCGCATGAGTTTCCTGTCCGGCCGCGAGGCCGCGGGCGGTCGCGTCGGCATCGTGGCTTACGAAGGCCCCGGAGTCGAGGACGCTCGGGACCTCAAGGCCCGGGTGCGCGCTCCGCATCGGGGGATCCTCGGTCTCACCTTCGAGGTCGAGGACGTGGAGCACGTGACGCGCAAGGCGCTCGCTCTGGGTGCGGCTCCAAGGTGCGCGCCGGCCGCGCAGACCCTGGCGGGTTCGACCTCGTTCGGTTCGACGGTGGTGTCTCCCGACGGCATCCCCCTTCATTTCGAGGTCGCGAGGGCGGCGGCCCCCGCCGCCTTCACCGCGGTTTGCCGCGTCGAGGACCTGCCCCCCGGTTCGATTCGCGAGCATCGCCCCAGAGATGGCTCGCCGCGCGTGGCCATAGCCAACGTCGCCGGGGAGGTCTTCGCGTTCGAGGACCGCTGCCCGCATCTGGGCGCACCGCTCTCGCGCGGCGGGATGCGCGGCCGGACCCTCGTGTGTCCCTGGCACGCCTGGATGATCGATGTTCCAACCGGCGAGGTCCGCGGAGGCCGCGGGGCCGCGGTGCGTCGCTGCGCCGCGCGCGTGCGGGACGGCCAGGTGGAAGTGGCGACCCTCACCAGGAGCGGCGCGTGAGTCTCGACACCCTGCTCGAGCACCGGCGGGTCTTTTCAGAGAAGGTGGTCCTCAAAGACGTGTACGGCGTGTGGTTCGACTGCCTCCTCGAAGGACTACCGCGCGGCGCGCGCGTCCTCGAGGCGGGCGCCGGCCCGGGACTCTTCGCACCCCATGCTCGCGCCAAGCGGCCCGACCTTCGGTGGATCGCACTCGACCTGATCGAGGCCGAGTGGAACGACATCGTGGCCGATGCCCAGGTTCTTCCCTTCCGCGAGGGCATGTTCGACGCCGTGGTGGGCGTCGACTTCGTGCATCACCTGTCCACTCCGCTCGAGTTCTTCCGCGAGGTCGCCCGCGTGCTCAGGCCGGGCGGCGAGTTGCGGGTGGTCGAGCCCTGGGTGTCGCCGTTCTCGTTCGCCATCTACCGGTTCCTGCACCAGGAAGGCGCGACTCTCGGCCTCGATCCCGCGCGCCCGTTCAGCCAGGGCGACGCGAAAGCGCCCTTCGAGGGCGATGCGGGCGTCACTCGCGCCATCGCCACCCGGGTCGACGATGCGGCCTGGCGGCGGCTTGGATACGACCGCGGCCCAAAGCTCACGCTCATCAACGGCTTCGCCTACCTGCTGAGCCTCGGCTTCAAGAAGCCCTCGCTTTTGCCGCGGTCCCTCGCGGGCGCGATGATCGCGCTCGATCGCCTGCTGCCGAGAGCGCTCACCGCCATGCGCATCGACCTGCGCGCCCGGAAGGCTTCCTGACCGGACCTACCAGATATCCCCGACGGTGAAGCCCTCGGGGAAGGGGTCGGTGGGATCGAGGGTGTAAGTGGTGAAGCCGGTGATCCAGGCTCGCCCGGAGATGGACGGGATCACCGCGTTGTAGGGTCCCACCGTCGTCTCTTCGAGGAGGCACCCGGTGAAGACGGTGCCGAGGATCCCGGCGTGCCGGAAGTCGTGGTTGAGGGGCAGGCGTCCGCGGGCATGGAGGGTCGCCATCTTGGCCGAGGTGCCGGTGCCGCAGGGAGACCGGTCAAGAGCGCCCGCCCAGGTGGGAGGTCGATCCCCGTCGAGCTGTCCGGTCGACACCACCACCGCGTTCCGCCAGTCCGCCTCGTCCGCGAGCGGTGGCCCCGAGAGCTGGGCGATGGTGACGCCGTCGAACCCGGCCTGCAGGGGATGAACGATGGGAAGCTGTTCGCGGGTGGCCGCCTTCACCATCTCGCCGATGCGGACGATGTCGCGGCCTTCATCGGGAGTGAGGCGGAGGCCGAAGTGCCGCGCGTCCGTGATCACGTAGAACATCCCGCCGTAGGCCACGTCCACGGTCACGGTTCCGAGGGTGGGGACCTCGACATCCGCGTCGATGTGGGTCGCGAAGGCGGGCACGTTCAGGAAGGTCACCTTGACCACCTTCCCGTCCCGGCAAAGGGCGTTGACGCGGATGAGGCCGGCGGGTGTTTCGAGGGCGAGGTTGGTGGAGGGCTCGCGCATCTTCAGCATCCCGGTCTCGAGCAGCACCGTGACCACGCAGATCGCGTTGGTGCCCGACATGCCGGGATACTCGACCTGCTCCATGATCACGAAGCCGGCGTCGGCCTCGGGATGCGAGGAGGGAAGGATGACGTTGCAGTTGGCCGCCGGATAACCGCGCGGCTCGCGCAGCATCAGGAGGCGCAACCCGTCCGCATGGGTGCGAAGGTGGACCATCTTGTCGTACATGGTCTCGCCCGGGACGTCGCTCACTCCGGACACGATGACGCGCCCATGTTCGCCACCGGCATGAGCCTCGACCGCCCGGATTTCCTTCGAGATCTGCATGCGAGCCCACAGTGTACCGATACTCCGGCCCCGCGTATTTGGGGACGGGCCACGAACCCGGTCAGGCCCGGCCCACGGCACCCGTAAGATGCGGGGCCATGAAGCGTGTCCTCTTGGTTGTCGTGGCCGGTCTTCTTGCCTCGAGCGCTCGCGCCGCGGACGATCCGGCGCGGCTGGCTATCGACCCCGCTGGCCGGCGCGTGGCGCGTTCGCAGGGTTCGTTCATCGAGATCACGGGCCTTCCGCCGAAGGCAAAGGACGCGACCTCGCTCGAGGGCTCGGACCCGGTGTGGACCTCCGACGGGCGGTCGCTCGTGGTCGCGCGTCCGCACGAAGGCCGGCGCCGGCTCTTCGTGATCGGCGTCGATGGACGCTCTGCGCGCCTCCTTACCGACGGCTCGGTTCCGGGGGACGAGACCGCTCCTTCGGTTCATGGCGCGAACGCGTTCTTCGTCATCGGCTTCGATGACGAGACCGATCTCTACCGGGTGGCGCTCAGTGGCGGCGCGCCCGACCGGTTGACCCGGAACGCGGCGAGGGATCGCTCGCCGAGCCTCTCGCCGGACGGGAAGCAGGTCGCCTTCGTGTCGGATCGATCCGGCGGCGACGACATCTGGGTCATGGCCGCGGACCAGCCTTTCGGCGAGGCGCATCGCGTGACCTTCAACGAAGGCGACGACACCCGCCCCGCCTGGTCTCCCGATGGCCGGCGCATCGCTCACACCACCATCGTCTCGAATGAGCGCTGGGTGGCGGTGGTGGACGCGAACGGGGGGGAGCGGCAACTCATTCGTCGCGGAGCCACGTCGCCGGTCTGGTCGAACGACGGCGCCACGATCTACGCCCTCACCGCGCTGCCCCTCCCCCAGGACTACAACGGCAACCCGCGGCGGCTCGCGGAGGACGATCGGACGCCCGTCTTTGCTCGGGGCGCTTTCGAACTGGTGGCGCTGCGCGCGCCCGATCCGGTCGAGGGCGGCCGGACTCTCGCCCCGCGCGTCGTCGAGGCGACGGGATCGCGTTTCGCCGCGATGTCGGAGCCGTTGATGAGGCTCTACGGACGCGCGTCGACCCAGACGGCCGCCGCGTGGAACGATCTCTTCGCGCGATTCCGTCCGCGCGCCGAAGCCGCGAAGACCGACGCCGCGTTCGAAGACGCGGTGGACGACATGCTCGCGGAGCGTCCCGCGATCAGGCCGGAAGCCTCCTCATCGCGCGCCGTGGTGGTGTCGGCGCATCCTCTCGCCACCGCCGCGGGCCTCGAAGCCCTGCGCCGTGGAGGCAACGTGGTCGATGCGATTGTCGCGGTTTCGTTCGCGCTCGGCGTGACCGAGGAGGATGCCTCGGGCATCGGCGGCGAAGGGATGATGCTGATCCACCGCGCGTCCGACGGGAAGACCGTGGCCATCGACTTCAAGGATCAGGTCCCGATGGAAGGCACGCTCACCAATCCGAAGATCCTCGACGGCGACCGGCTGGTTTCTTCGGGACCGGCCGCCGCTAACATTCCCGGAGTGGTGGCGGGGATGGATCTCGCATATCGGAAATACGGCAGCGGCAAGCTCCCGTGGAAGGATCTCATTGAGCCCGCGATCCGCGCGGCCGAGGAAGGCTTCACTCTGGACGAGGCGCTGCCCTCGTCGGTGCGGGAGGGCCAGCGGTTCCTTAAAAGGTACGACGCGGCCGCGAAGATCTTCCTGCCCGCCGGGAAGGCCTTGAAGCCGGGCGACACGTTCAGAAACCCCGACTACGCGGCGACCTTGAGACGGATCGCGACGGTGGGCGCTTCGGACTTCTATCGCGGTGACATCGCGCGGCGGATCGCCGAGGACATGCGGAAGAATGGCGGCCTCATCACCGAAGAGGACCTCGCGCAGTACCGGGCGATCGAACGCGAGCCCTTGCGGGGTCGCTACGAGGACTATGAGGTGGTGACGGCGCCCCCACCGGTGACCGCGGGGGTGTCCCTCCTCCAGACCCTTCAGATCCTCGACCGCGCGCCGCGCGACCGGCGCGGTCAGTACACGCAGGACGCCTCGGCCTTCCACTTCATGGTGGAAGCGTGGAAGAGGACGGGCCGGGGCAATCTGGCCGCGGATCCCGCATTCTTCACTCTGGATCTCGACGAGCCGCTGTCGCTGCCCTGGGCGCGAAAGCAGTTCGCCTCCATCGTGTCGGGGCACGCTACCCCGGACCCCGAGTATCCCGAAGAGCCCGAAGACGAACGCGACTACAAGCGGGAGCGGATCGGGACGGGAACCACGGCCGCGGTGGTCATGGACTCGGAAGGCAACATGGTGGCGCTCACGCAGACCTTGTCGACCTGGGGCGGGGCCTTCTACGTGAGCGACGGTCTTGGCTTCCTCTACAACAATCACCTTCGCTCGTTCCGCCGTCAGCCGAAGCGCTTCAATTCTCTGACCCCGCTCGCTCGCGCCGCCACCGGAATAGCGCCCA
>JANMVV010000259.1:0-2465 GCA_031392925.1 Vicinamibacteria bacterium | reverse complement strand
TTCGCGGCGAGCGATTTCACCAGCACCTTCGAGCGGCGGCCGCTCTGGTTGTAGCGTTCGCGGCGGAGCGGGGGCAGGTCGGCGGGCGTGCCTTCGGCGAAGCCGCCCTTGGACTGGAAGAAGTTGAAGGCCTGGGTGGAGAGGGCCAGCAGCGACTTGAGGCCCAGCTCGCGCGCGCGGTCCTCGACGAACTGCACCATACGTCGGCCGACCCCCTGATTCTCGTGGGTGGCGCGGACGCACAGGCACGCGAGTTCGCCCGTCTGGGTCTCGGGGTAGAGATGGAGGGCGACACAGGCCACCGGGTTCTTGTCGACCTCGAAGATGTAGTAGTCGTCGAGCTGCTTCTCGATGGCCGCGCGCGAACGGGGCAGCAACTCCTCGCTCTCCACCGACGCCTGGATCAGCTGCTGGATGCTGCGCACGTCGCGCTTCCTCGCCCGCCGGATCTGCCGGTAGTCGTTCGCGTAGATGAGGGTACCGATGCCTTCATTGGAGAAGACCTCGGACAGCAGGCCTTCATCGACGTGCCCGCTGATCACGTGCACGCGTGGCACCCCGGCCTGGCAGGCCGCAACCGCATGGCGAGCCTTGGAAGTCTGCGCCGGAGCCACCGTCCCCTCCTGGAGCGCCTTGTCGAGCTCGGCCACCGCCACCTGGCGGGCGACCCCGCCGTTCACGGTCAGACCCTCCGCGGTGGTGACGAAGATGAGCTTGACCGCGCCCAGCGCCTTCGCGACCTCGAGCGCCACCGAGTCGGAGTTGACCCGATAGGTGTGGCCCTCGCCGTCCATCCCGAGCGGCGGAATCACGGGCACGATGCCGCTCGCCATGAGCTTCTGGATGAGCTCGACGTCGATCCGCTCGACCCGTCCGGTGAAGAGGTGATCGACGCCCCGGATGATCCCGAGCGGATGGGCGATCACCACGTTGCTGCTGGCGCCGCGCAGATCGGCGGCGGAGAGGCCTTCGAGGAGTTCATGGGTGAGGCGGTTAGCCGCGGTGAGCGCGAGTTGCAGGGTCTCCGCGTCGGTCACTCCCGAGCCTTCAAGATCTGACGCCTCGGAGTCGCTTTTCTGCGCAAGCGCCTGAATCTGGGCGGCCGCGCCGTGGACCAACACGATGCGCACGTTGAGAGACCAGAGCACGGCGACGTCCATCAGGAGGTTCGGAAAGTTCTCGTCTTCGACGATAGCCCCGTCGATGGCGACGACGAAGGTCTTCTCCCGGAACTGAGGCACGTACCTCAGGATGCCGCGAAGGTCGGTGGCGCGCATGGCGGCGGAAGTAGATCACAACCCCGCCTCCGACTACACTTCGCCCGTGTCCAGCGTCGACCCCACTCTCGTAACCGACCCGCAGGAAATCGAGATCATGGCTCGCACCCTCGCCATCGAACACGAGGCGGCGGAGAAGGCGAAGACCCAGATCTACGTCGAATCCAGCACCGAGGCGGACGCGAAGGCGCCCGCGCCCGCTTTCGCTCTGCCCTCTCCCTACGAAGACCGGGGAGAAATCGCGCGCGGAGGCATGGGCGCGGTGAGGCGGGCGTTCGACGCCGATCTGCAGCGTCAGGTCGCGATCAAGGTGATGCTCCCCACCCTCAGCGGCCGGGAGTCGGTGACTCAGCGGTTCGTCGACGAGGCGAGGATCACCGCGCTCATCGATCACCCGAATATCGCGCCGGTGTACCGCCTGGCCAAAGCACCCGACGGCTCGCTCTCCCTGGTGATGAAGCTCATCGAGGGCCGTTCCTTCACCAGCCATCTGCGCACCCTGCCCCCCCCGCCCTGGCCGTGGAGCGTGCTGGATTCGGTCCTCTCGATCCTGGTGAAAGTTTGCGACGCGGTCGCCTACGCGCACAGCCGGGGTGTCATCCATCTCGACCTGAAGCCCGACAACATCATGCTCGGGCCCTTCGGTCAGGTCTACGTGGTCGACTGGGGTATCGCGCGCTACCGGCCCGGCCCCGAGCAGGACGTGTCCCTCAAGACCCTCTCTCCCCGGGATGCATCCACGGGCACGCCGGCCTACATGAGTCCCGAGCAGGCCCTGCGCATCGAACCGCACATCAGCGAAGTGACCGATGTCTTCCTGCTCGGAGGCATCCTCTACGAGATCCTGACCGGGCGGCGGCCGCACGACGGGCAGAGCATCCCCGCGATCCTCACCTCGGCCATCCGGGGCGCGGTGATTCCACCCGCCCTGCGCGCTCCCCATCGCTCGATTCACCCGTCCCTCGCCGACATCGCCATGAAGGCGCTGGCCGCGCGTCCGCAGGATCGCTACCAGAGCGTGCTCGACCTGCAGCAGGACATCGTGGCCTTCCAGCGAGGCGAAGAGCGGGCGCCGCGTCGAACCTACGAGGCGGGGAGCGTGGTCATCCGCGAGGGCGATCCCGGCGACGAGGCTTTCGTGATCATGAGCGGCAAGTGCGTGGTCACGGCGATGAGCGAGGGCAAGCG
>JANMVV010000249.1:0-1612 GCA_031392925.1 Vicinamibacteria bacterium | reverse complement strand
CAAGCGCTCGCGCGCTTTCCGAATCGCTCCGCGTCGGTGCTCGGGCTGGCCCGCGCCTCCGCCGCGGCGGGCGACCACGCGGCCGCGCGAACGCGCTACCGTCAACTCCTCTCGAACTGGAGCCACGCGGATCCCGATGTGGACGGGCTCGACGAGGCCAGGCGAGCCGTTGCCGGGGCCAAATGAGCGCGGCTCGGCTACGCACCCTGTCGATCGGGAGACCTGCCCTGCTACTCGGCCTGCTCGCCCTAGGCGGGGGGCTTCCGCTCTCCTGCGGCCCGCGGGGGCCCGCAGTCCGCAACGTCCTTCTGATCAGCATCGATACGCTTCGCGCCGATCACCTGAGCAGTTATGGCTTCAAGCGCCTCACCACCCCGAACATCGACGGGGTTGCGCGCGAGGGAGTGCTGTTCCGAAATGTCTATTCGCCGGTTCCCGTCACTCAGCCCGCCCATTCCTCCATGCTGACCGGCACCTTCCCGCCCTCTCACGGAGTCCGCGACAACCTCCACAATCGGCTCCCCGACTCGGCCTTCACCCTGGCCGAGTTCCTCAAGTCGAGTGGCTTCGCCACCGCCGCGGTGGTCAGCAGCTTCGTGCTCGACCACCGCTTCAACCTTAGCCAGGGCTTCGACAGCTACGACGATCGCTTCGAGCGGCTCCCCAAACTTGGGGACCTGAGCGAGCGCCGGGGCGACGAGACCACTCGGCACGCGACCCAGTGGCTGGACGCGCACGGTCGCGAGCCGTTCTTCCTGTTCGTGCACTACTACGACCCCCACGACCCGTACGAACCTCCCGAGCCCTTCGCCTCGAGATGGGCCGACGACCTCTACTCCGGCGAGGTGGCCTTCGCGGATCACTGCGTGGGCGAGCTCCTCGAGAAGCTCAAGCAGTTGGGACTCTACGACTCGACTCTCATCGTCATCACCGGCGATCACGGGGAGATGCTGGGAGAACACGGCGAACTGAATCATGGCTTCTTCATCTATGAGAGCGCCCTCAAGGTGCCGCTCATTTTTCGGGTGCCTGGCCCGAAGGCGCTGGGCCGGCAGGTCGATCAGACCGTGAGCCTGATCGACATCATGCCCACCATCGCCGGTCTTTTGGGGGCCCCGGTCCCGAAGCAGGCGCAGGGCCTGGACCTCTCGTCCTTGCTGGTCGGCGATCGCGCCCTGGGGAGAGGACGGCCGCTTTACGCGGAGACCGTCACGGCCACTCGCTACTATGGTGCCGGCTCGTTGCTCGGAGTGATCGAGGACGGCTGGAAGTACATCGAGACCTCGCGCCCCGAGCTCTACGACCTCCGGAGCGACCCGGGAGAATCGGTCAATCTCCTTCAAAAGGAGCCCGCCCGCGCCAATGCGCTGTTTAAGGAACTGAAAGGGATCGTCGCCATGGGGCCTCGGCGGTCTGAACCGGGGAGCGAGGCGGCCCTCGACAGTTCCGCGCGGGAGCGTCTGGAGGCCCTCGGTTACCTGAGCCGGGGCGGTGGCGGTCCGGAGGTCGCTTTCGACCGGAGCAAGGAAGACCCCAAGGACCTCATCGGTTTCTTCCGCACCGACCAAAGGCTCTCCGAGCTGGTCGAGAACAAAAAGTACGCAGAGGCCAG
>JANMVV010000237.1:0-1520 GCA_031392925.1 Vicinamibacteria bacterium | reverse complement strand
GAAACCGCGATGGCGGACTCGGTCTCGGTGGGCGATGGCGGCTACGCCTGGATTTCCATGTTTCGGCGTCCCCTGCTGGACGCGTCCGCGGCGGATCTCGCGGAGGCCGAGCGACTGGCACGCGGGGACAGCCGGGAGATCGTCCGGCAGCGGCTCGCTTTCATCCGCCTGGGCTTCGATTACACCGAGGCCGTGGTGGAGATGTTCGAAGCGCACTATCGCGGGGACAGCTCCGCAATCCTGGATTGGTCCCTCAAGGCCGTCGAGCGGCTGCGCCGGACCGAGGGCAGTGCGCCTCAGGCCTTCTTCGTCGCTCTCGCGATTGGCCAGACGCAATACCTGTCGACTCTGCTGCAGGCGCCGGTTCCCCCCTGGGTCCTCTTGCTTCCCGACAGCCCGTAGCTACTCCAGAAGGAGCTTTCGTTCAGGCGATGTGAGACGTCGATGGGAGCCCGAAGCCAAATCGCCGAGCGCAAAACCGCCTATCGCCGTTCGACTGAGCGAGAGGACCGACAGATCGACGGCAGCGAGCATTCGCCGGATCTGGCGGTTCTTACCTTCGTGAATGGTGAGTCTCAGCCGAATGTCACCCGCGGCCTCGCTGACGAGAGCGACTACGGCGGGGCGCGTGCTTTCGCCCTTGCCGATATCGATACCTGTTCGCAAACTCTCAAGGCCAGCCTGGTCCGGAGCGCGGTCCACGACAGCTTCGTAAGTCTTGGGCACATGCCTCTCGGGATTCGTCAGGGTCTCGCCCAGGCGATGGTCGTTGGTAAGGATCAGCAAACCCGAAGTGTCCTTGTCGAGCCGGCCCACCGGGAAGACGAAGTGGTCGATTTCCGGAATCAGGTCGTAGACCGTGGGGCGCCCCTGTGGATCGGCTCGCGTGGTCACATAGCCGACCGGCTTGTGAAGCGCAATAACGATTGGCTCGCGCGACTCCTTCGCGACCCTGCCGTCAACCGTGATCGTGTCGTGCTCAAGGGACACCCGTAGCGAAGAGTCCTTTGAGATCTCGCCGTTCACGGCGACGCGGCCCGCCTCGATGTAGTCGAAAGCCTGGGTTCGCGAACATAAGCCGAGCTTCGACAAGGCCCGGGGCAGACTGACCGCCCGCCGCGGCGAGCTAGGCCTGGGGTTCAGGGAGAGAGTCCCCCAGCGCGAAGGTCATCTGACCCTCGCAGACTACCACTCCGCCAACACGGGCGATCCCGCGAAACGATCCCATCTTCGCCCTCAGCCTCAACACGATGGCTTCAAGCTCAACGGTGTCGCCCGCGCGCACCGGGCGCCGGTAGCGCACGCGGTCGATTCCCATGAAGTAGACGAGGCGCGACCGGTTCTCGGCCTTCGACAAGACGAGCACCGCCCCCACTTGGGCCAGGGCCTCGGTGAGGATGGACGCGGGCAGCACAGGAATCCCGCCGGGGCCGGCGATGAAATACCGCTCGTCGGAGGTGACGTTCTTGATGCCCACGATCCTTTTGTCGGGCTCGAGGGCCACGATGCGATCGACAAAA
>JANMVV010000159.1:0-7077 GCA_031392925.1 Vicinamibacteria bacterium | reverse complement strand
GTAGGCAAGCTTGCGGTCCTGAGGATCGGTGAAGGGGAACTGAAGGTCGTAGCGCACGCCGAGGTTCAGGGTCACGCGCGGGTGGATCCTGAAATCGTCCTGGGCGAAGAGGCTGATATAGGCCCCGTTGTCGGTCTTCCGAACCGGCGCGTCCTGGGTCATGGTGCTGGGCAGGCCGAGGAGGAAGTCCGCGTAGGCGTTGCCGGTCTTGGTCCCGTTGAAGGCGAAGACGCCGTAGTTGTCGAGCAGGGTATCGTGCACGATCTTCTCGTAGGACAGATCGGCTCCGAACTTGTACGAGTGCTTGTCCCGGCTGATGCTGATCGCGTCCTTGATGCCCCAGTAGTCGCTGCCCGCGTCGGGGCCGGCGATCGAGGTCTGGCCGGTGAAGTAGCCGGTGACGGTGAGCCGCGGAAGGGTCGGATCGCCCTGCGGCGTGAACTTCGAGCCGAGGTCGGCGAGAGAGGTGGTCGGATTGTTGACGCGTCCGCCGAACTGTCTCATGTACGAGGCGCGGAACTGATTGATCCTGTTCGGGCTCAGCGTCCAGGTGTGGGCGAGGTTGAGGTTGTGCTGCGACCACTTGAAGTCGCGGTCCACCCAGGGAATGTTGCCGGTGAGGGTCAGGGGCTGGGTGTCGGTGCCCTTCTGGTAGAAGTAGCTCAAAGCCAGGGTCTGGCCCGCGGAGATCCGGTGATCGAGCTTCAGCGTGCCCTCGTTGGTGCTGATCGGATCCGGGCGCCGGACCTCGTAGAAGTTGTTGGGCAGATTGGAGAGGGGGACGTACTTGTCCTGGATGTTCTTCGCGGTCACGTCGAAGCGCGCTATGGGGATGAGGCCGCCGGGGAAGGGCTGGCCGGTGACCGGATCGCGCGGCTTGAGGGCGGACAAAGAGAAGTCGCCCGCCCGTTCGAGGGCGGTCGGCACCACCGCGGAGTTGCGGTAGTACGTTTCCTCCTGGCGGAGGCCGGAGTAGCTCACGAAGAAGAAGGTCTGGTCCTTCTTGATCGGGCCGCCGAAGGCGCCGCCGAACTGGTTACGATCGAGCGGATCCTTGGTGGCCGTGGTTCCAGGCGGCGCCCAGCGCTTGGAGTTGAGCTTCTCGTTCCGGAAGAACTCGAAGGCCGCGCCATGGTACTGGTTCGTCCCCGACTTCGTGACCACGTCCACGACGCCCGCGGCGTAGCGTCCATACTCGGCCGCGTAGCCGTTGGTGAGGACGCGGAATTCCTGGACCGCTTCGGGATTGGGGGCGGGGTTTCCCGTGCCCCGCAGCCCCGCGGTGTTGTTGCCGCCGTCGAGCTGGAAGTTGACCGTGCCCATCTGGGCGTTGCCGGAGCCGTTGATGGTGGTGTTCTGCTCCGGGCCGCCGAGGGAGTTGCCGGTGCTGTTGCTGCTCACGCCGCCCGTGAGGTTCAGCAGGGTGTACAGGTCCCGGTTGACCAGAGGGAGGTTCATAACCTCGTTCTGTCCGACCGTCCTCGAAAGCGCGGCGGTGGTGGTTTCCACCAGCGGCGCGTCGGCCACGACCGACACGACCTCGGTGAGAGCGCCGACTTCGATCACCGGATCGACGCGCGCGTTTCGCCCGACCTCCAGGGTGATGCCGGTCTGCGAGTAATTCTTGAAGCCGGGCATGCTGACCGCCAGCGTGTAGCCGCCCACGGGCAGGAGCCTCAAGGCGTACTGGCCGGTGCCGTCGGTGGTGACGCTTCGCGCGTACTGCGTGCCCTTGTTGGTGGCGGTCACCGTGGCTCCGGGCACTCCCGCGCCGGTGGTGTCCTTGACCCCGCCGAGGATCGTGCCTGTCGGAATCTGCGCCTGCGAAGGCGGGGCTATGAGGAGCACGGCCGCGAGGGCGGCGGCGACCTTGAGATACGTGAACCGACGATGGGAACCGGCGGGTTCCGGCCTATGCAGTGCCTTCATTAGAGAGCCTCCTCAATGCGACGCGGACTGAGTTCAAGTCACGAATGGGTATTTGTCCTTGAAAGAGACAATATGCCCGCCTTCGATCCTCTGTCAAGGAAAAATTGGACCATGAGAAAAAAGGGCGGGAGTTATGCCAGGCGCGCATGCCGCAACTCCAGGCCATTAAACAGGGGGTCCGAAGCAATGCCCGGCTCAGAAAAGTCTTGCATTGGCGGCGGCCCTTGGGGTTATATTGAACGCGAACAAGACAAATGCGCCCAGCTCATCCCCAGAATCTGCGTGTGGCCACTCGCGGCACCACCCGCGAAATCAATCGGCGAATCGCGCTGAATCTCATTCGCACCAATCAACCCATCTCGCGCGCGGACCTCGCCCGCCTCATGGGAACGAGGCGCGGGGCGGTGAGCCTGCTGGTGAATGAGCTGATCGGGGAACGAGCCATCTTCGAGGGCGCCACCGGCGAGGCCAAGCGCGGCCGAAAGCCCACCTTCCTCTACATCGATTCCCGCAAGCGATGCGTGGTGGCGGTGGACATCCGCCCGACCCGGACTTTCCTGATGGTCACCGACCTCGTGGGCCGCCAGCTCGCGAGCGTCACCAGCTTTCCCACGGAACGGGAGCCGAAGCGCTTCGTGGCGGATCTGGTCAAGCGGATCAAGGCGGTGCTGATCGAGCACAAGGATCTTGGACGTTGCCAGGGCGTGGGCGTGGTGGTGCCGGGCATGGTGGAATCGGAGGCGGGGCGTGTGCTCCTGGCGCCGAACCTTGGCTGGAAGAATGTGTCGCTGCGCGACCCGATCGCCGCCGCCCTCGGCCTGCCCGTCCAGATCGAGAACTCCGGCAAGGCCTGCGCGCTCGCCCAGCTCTGGGCCACGCGCGACGCCAAGGCCCCCACGAACTTCGTCTACATCACGGTGTCCGACGGTCTCGGCGTGGGCATCGTCATGGGCAACGAGCTGGTGCGGGGCCAGCACAACATCGCGGGCGAGTTCGGCCACGTGCCCCTGAACGTCGACGGCCCGCGTTGCGGCTGCGGCGCCACCGGGTGCTGGGAGGCCTACGTCTCGAACCTCGCGACCTTGTCCCGCTACTTCGGGCGCGACCTGCGCGCGCGGCCGGTGGCCGCGGATGTGGCCGCCCTGACCGTGGACGACCTGATCGCGCGCGCCCGCGGCGGCGATGGCAAGGCGATGGCGGCGCTTCTCTCGACCGCGCGTTATCTCGGCCTCGGCCTCGGTTCGGTGGTGAACGCCATCGATCCCTCGCACGTCTATATCGGCGGTGAGATCACCGCGGCCTGGGATCTGATCGAAGCCACGGTGCGGTCGGGCCTCGCCGAACGGGCGCTCACCCCGCCCGCGGGAGCCACCCCCATCACCATCGTGCCTCCCGAGCAATACCCGCGTCTTCGCGGCGCCGCCGCCCTGGTCGCGGCCGGCTCGTTCGCGGAAAGAGTGGTCGCATGAATCCGCTCCGGTTGTCCCCTCACCCCGCGATCCTGGTCGCCGCGGTCCTGTTGGCCGGCCACGCTCCCCGGACACACGCGGCCGACGAGACCATCAAGACCTCCGCGCTCAAGGCCGATGTCGACGCCTTCTTCGATCGGGAAACCGCGTCCCACTTCTCTCAGGTGCCCGATGCCGGCCCGCTCCCCGACAAGGTCTACGGCGCGATCACCACCGGCGATTTCTCGTGGGGCACCTACGTCCGCTCGCTCGCCGCGTACGCGGAGACGCGCCACCGCCGCACCGTGGGGGGCCGCGACGTCGTCCCCCTGATTGCGCGGGTCGGGGTCATCGAGTCGGCCAAGGGCAGCAAGGCTTTTGCCCAGCTCTACGGCGCGCTTGCCCTTCGTCACTTCGGGAAAGACCTCGAGCAGAATGCGGTCTGGACATCGCTTTCCGAGAGCGACAAGGCCGCGTGGAAATCGTTGCTCGATCCCACGCGCTTCTACGACCCGAAGATCCGCCAGGTGATCAACCTTCCCGAGAACTACCTCGGCGTCGCCTCGCGCGTCGCTGCCCTCGGGTTCCAGATGGGCATCCTCGAGGACCGCGCCTTCGTCGACTCCCTGCTCGACCGCGCGGCCGAACAATTCACCAAAGGCGCGCTCTACGCCGACGACGCGGGAACCACCGGCCGGTACGATCGCTACTCGAACGAGTACGCGCGCTACGTCTACGAGGCCGCGGAGACGGTGGGACGCGACGACATTCTCAAGGCGCTCCAGCCCACCCTGACCGCACAGATGAAGCTGTGGTGGGATCTCGCCTCCCCCGACGGCTACGGTTATCCGTGGGGCCGGAGCCTCGGGGTCGTGAGTTATCTCGACACTCTCGAGATCGTCGCCTTCCTGGGCGGGCATCCCGCCTTCCGGCCCGAGCCCATCAAGGATCTGGTCAGCGAGTATCGCCTCGCCTGGCTCTGGCTGAGCCGTGACTACAAGCCCGAGACCCATCTGCTCTCGGTGTTCGCGCCCGGGCGGGGCAACTACGCGTATATATCGAAGGACCGCGAGTGGCAGCAGACCGTGAGCTTTTTCGGCAAGGCCATCATGGCGCAGGACACTCTGATGAAGGCTCTCGATGCGGAGAAAGTCGATTCCTTCCCGGCCATTCCCGCGTACCCGAAGGTCGCGCGGTTCGAGTTCTTCCGCCACGGCGACCGACCTTCAGGCGTGTGGCTGGTCCGGCAGGGCCCGGTGCGCTTCGCGCTGCCCTTTGTGACCGGGACCAAGCCTGGAGTCGCCGACTACCTGCCCGCACCTCACGGCCTTCCCGGCTTCTCGGTTCCGGTCGAGCAGGTCTTTCCCGCGGGGGCCTCTCACTTCGAGATGGAGGACGGTCAGGTCCTGATCGCCGCCGACGGCGCCGACGAGATCGTCCCCGCCGCGGATGGGCGCTCGGTGCGCGCCACCTGGCGGCGATTCGTGGTGAAGGGCGGCAAGACCGGCGCCTTTGTCGAGCCCGGTTTCGAAGTCACGAACACCTGGGCGCTCTCCGGTTCGACGTTGAAGCGCGAGGAGACGCTCAAGGCCCTGCGTGATGTCACGATCCGTAAGATCACGTTCGTTCTTCCTTCCACCGGAAAGACCTCGCCCGGCCCGCTCGCGCCCACGAACGCCACGCCGTCCGGGGTGGTCCGCCTCTTCTCCGGCGGAGGCGTGCTGGAAGTGACGCATGGCGGCGATCTCGCCATGACTCTCTCTCAGCAGACCCCGAGCCCTGACGAGGCGCTCGGCCGCGGCGCGCGCGGCGCGATTTCCACCCACATCACGTATGAGGCCAAGGACGTCCAGCTTCGAGCATCGCAGTCGAAGCACTGGAATCTCTCCCTCTCCGCCTTCACGCAAAGGAACCCCCGATGACCACCGTCACCACCGCCGTGCCGCACCAGAGCTGGAACTGGGAGACCATCCCGAAAGAGACGATCGTCCCCGGCGTGGTCCGCCAAATGATCTACGGCGCCACTCTGATGATCTGCCGCTTGACTTTCGCGCCCAACACCGTCACCACCGCGCACGATCACATCCACGAACAGATGACCATGGTCGAGAAGGGCCGCGTCCGCTTCGTCCTCGGGTCAGAGGAGAAGATCTTCGGACCCGGCGATGTCCTCCTGTTCCCCAGTGGCTTCTGGCACGGCGCCACCATGCTGGACGGGGAGGTGGTCCTCATCGACATCTTCTCGCCCATCCGTGAGGACTTTCTGAAGCCGAACGTGTAAACCACGGCCATGGCAAAAGGAATGTTCTCCCTGGAGGGTCGCGTGGCGCTGGTTACCGGAGCCTCGCGCGGCATCGGCGCGGCGATCGCGAAAGCGCTCGGTGAGGCGGGAGCCGACGTGGCGGTTCACGGCAACGCGACACCCGCGGACGCGACCGCGAATGCGGTGCGCGGTTTCGGACGCAAGACCGCGATGCTGGTCGCCGATATGGCCGACGCGGGCGCGCCCGATCGCCTGGTCAAGGAAACCGTGGCCGCGCTGGGCGGCCTGGACATCGTGGTGAACAACGCGGGCATCATTCGCCGTGGTCCCACCGTCGATACCACTGACGCCGACTGGCACGCGGTGCTGGAAGTCAACCTCACCGGCGTGTTCCGCCTCTGCCGGGCCGCCGGCCGCCACATGATCGGCGCGGGCCGCGGGGGCAAGATCATCAACATCGCCTCGCTCCTGTCCTTCCAGGGCGGACTGAATGTGCCCGCGTACGCGGCCTCCAAGAGCGCGGTCGCCGGCCTGACGCGCGAGCTTTCGAACGAGTGGGCGGGCAAGGGCATCAACGTGAACGCGATCGCGCCCGGCTACTTTCGAACCGACAACACCGAAGCCTTGCAGAAGGACGAGACGCGCAACCGCCAGATCCTCGAGCGCATTCCCGCGGGACGCTGGGGCGAGACCACAGACCTCGAAGGGGCCGCGGTGTTCCTGGCCTCGCGCGCATCGGACTACGTGAACGGTCAGATCCTGGCCGTCGACGGCGGCTGGCTCGGCCGATAGCCTTCGTCCATCAAGCTCCGTTTTTCAAGAGGGAAAGCGATGACAGCAATCAGCGGCGTGGCAGTGGTGACGGGCGGCGGCGCGGGCCTGGGTCGAGCGTGCGCGCTCACCCTCGGGAAAAGAGGCGCGCGCGTCGCGGTTCACTATATGAAGAGTCGCGAGGGCGCCGAAGAGGTGGTCGCGGCCCTCAAGGCCGCGGGCACGGATGCCGCCTCGTTCCAGGCCGACCTCACGAAAGCGGCCGATGTCCAGGCCATGGTGGAGAAGGTGACCGCGCGTTTCGAGACCATCGACATCCTGGTCAACAACGCGGGCGACCTCATCGCCCGCCAGCCCCTGCTCTCGATGACCGAGGAGTTCTTTCACTCGGTGATGGACGTGAACCTCACCAGCACCTTCCTGCTCTGCCGCGCCGTGGGCCCGGCCATGATCGCGCGCAAGAGCGGGACCATCATCAACATGTCCTCGCTCGCCGCGTGGAACGGCGGCGGGCCGGGAGCGGGCGCTTACTCCGCGGCGAAGGGCGCGATCGTCTCCCTCACCAAGGGGCTCGCCAAGGAGATGTCGCCGCACGGGATCCGGGTCAACTGCGTGGCCCCCGGCCTCATCGGCGAGACCGCGTTCCACGGACGCTTCACCGCGCCC
>JANMVV010000134.1:0-3639 GCA_031392925.1 Vicinamibacteria bacterium | reverse complement strand
GCGACCTCGCGGGCGGCCGCCGCTGCTTCCCGGGTGGCGAAGACGTTGAAGGCAAGGCTGCGCGCACGAAAGGCCAGGGCGGCGCGGAATTGATCGAAGCCCAACTCGGCGAGCTTGAGCTGTTGATTCGCAATCGCTTTGCGCAGGGGAATGCGGCCTGGCCATTCGAAGGTCTGGTTCACCGAAACCGACCACACCAGGCCGTCCGATGTCAGCGGGCCGAGGGTGACCCGCTTGTTGCCGAGGGTGCCGGACACATCGGGATTGGCGAACCCGCCCGCGGTCTGACGTTCACCGGTGGCGGCCGCGATCTCGGCCCGGTAGAAGCCGAGTTCAGGATTGTGCTCCAGCACCTCCGCTACCAGAGCATCCATCGTCATCATCGGACTCTTCGCGTCCGCAGTTTGCGGCTCCGATGCCATCGATGCAGTTGCGCTGCACAGGATGCATGCGAGAAGGACGCCTTGCGCCTGCTGAACAGGACTTTGTGATTTGCTTTGGCTCATGGGAATGACAACACACTCGTGACGTATCAATGAGAACGGCAGGGAATCGAGGGACCCTCTCTCGAAGGGAGAGGAAGGAAGGCTTCCGCCGCCCGGTGAAGTCAGGCCGACAGGGTCGGCTGACTCGGGCGATGGGAAAGAGACGGATCTCGCTGGATCAGACTCTCAGGATGGCCCTCAGAAACGAGAGTCCCGGCGGCCCATGTCCCCTGTCGTTCAACCCGCGAACACGGATGATCGCGTCTGCCAGCAGGGGCGCCCATGGCTTCGTGACAGGCTGTGCGCATGAAGGGGCGGCCATCCTGTCGATCGTCTTCGCTCGATGGGCCACGAGATCGAAAGCCACTAGCGAGTGCCGATGACCGGTTTCGCCTTCAGGGTGGTGATGGCCGTGAAACGCGTCCGCTAATTCCGCAGCCAGGTGCTGCGATCCGCCTTCATGATGCGATGCCGCGTGCGCTGCAACGGCGACGACGTGGGCCCAGGGCAAGAGCAGCCCGAACAGGGCCAAGCCAGCGGGAATCGCGCGGAACCGACGCATCCCCTGATGGTATGTCGCGCTCGCCCGCGGGCGCAAGCGTCCGATCCTGTTCGTAGCCAAGCCCTGGTCGCGTTCGTGATCGTGATCCCCTTGTCGGGCGCTCTTTCGTATCAAGGTATGGGGGACCTCAGCCCGAGTGATCAATTGCGGAAACGACAAAACTCCCAAATCTCACGGCGTAGTCCGTCGAGTGGCCCGCAATACGGGCGAGGGGCGGCGAATGTCTTAAGGAGTGGACACTCGCCCGGTGCCGAGGCCGGAAGTCCAATGAAAGCAGTCGAGATATGGTTGGCAAGGAAGTTGCGTAACAAACCAACCGTGGGGCCCGATTTGGACCCCGAAGCAGGAGGGCGTCACCATGAGAACCATTCATCTGACCGTACCAATCGCAGCGATCGCCATTGCGTTCGGCTCATTCTCGGCGGAAGCCCAGGACCGCGGCGAGCGGCGAAATCGCGGAGACCAGAATCAAGACCAGGGGCGCCCAGAGGCCGACACGTCCGCCCGGCAGGGCGGCAGTCGAGCAGACCGGGGTGGGCAGAGCCGGAATCAGGACCGCGAGCGCGCGGACTCTTCGGCTCGGCCGCGCGACAGCCAGGTGAATCGCGGCGGGTATTCCGCCGATCGAGGCGGTGACCGTAATTCGGGGGCAGGGGAGCGCAACCGGGACGTTCAAGGTCGCGATTCCCAAAGTTACGGACGGAACGGCGGTTACTCGCCGCGCGGCGACTACGACCGCGGGCGGACTGATGATCGTCGCCAGAACTACGGCGGTAGCCGCAGCAACAGCTACGACTATCGCGGCGGTTACCGCTCCGGCGGCGGTTACGGCAACAGCTACGGCAACGGGTATGACAATAGCTACGGGAACGGCTATGGCAACAGCTACGGCAACGGGCATGGCAATAGCTACGGCAACGGGCATGGCAATAGCTACGGCAACAGCTATGGCAATAGCTACGGCAACAGCTATGGCTACAGCCGCAACTACTACGCTCCGCGGCTCCTGTCGCGTCACTCCTCCTACGGGCACTACTACGGCTCGGGCGGCCGCCTGAGCCTGTACTTCGGAATCGGCTCGGGTTACCTCTACGGGTCGCCCTACTCCGGTCGGGTCTATGGATATCGGGGGCGCTCGTCCTACGGCAGCAATCAGTCCTACGGCGACGTACGCCTCCGGGTGAGCCCGCGTGAGGCCGCGGTGTACGTGGACGGGTACTACGCGGGAATCGTCGACGACTTCGATGGCCGTTTCCAGCGGCTGGCGCTCGAAGCGGGGCCTCACGAGATCGAGGTCTCGGCCCCGGGCGTCGAGCCTCAGGTCTTCGACGTCTACGTCGATCCGTCGCGTACGGTCGAGCTGCACGCCGACCTGCTTCGGTAACCCCAGGCCAGGGGGCCGCTCGCGGAACCGCGGGCGGCCCGATGCATTTGTATTATTGAGGGCCCGGAACAGCAGATCATGGCCAGCCTGCTGGAGTCGGCCGTCAGCGGTTACGACTTCGGTGTGTACTCGGCCTGCAATTTCGTGATCAGGGGCTCGAGTCCGGTGGCATCGCCCGCGTAGCGGGTGCCGTAAACCGTCTTGAGGCTTCCGAGGACCTGCTCGCGTGTCTCGGCCGCAACGTTCCTCGCGCGGGTCAGGGCCACGAAGCGCGCCCAGGCGTCGATCAGGGGGCCGGCCTTCGCGTACACCGCGTCGAGAGCCGCCTTCACCTCGGGCGACGTCCCCGCCTGACGATCGCCTTCGGGAAACGCCCGGTAGACGCCCACGGCGGCGTCGTACGGGACTTTGTGCAGGGAGGCGAGGGCGAGGAGGTTGTAGGCCACGACGCCCACGTTGCCCGGATCGGAGGCCGAGGACTTCGTGTAGAGCGCGATCGCGTCGTCGGTTTTCTTGGCGTCGACCGCGACGAGCGCCTGGATCTGGTACAGGATGGCGGTCGAGGCGTCCTTGTTGAACTTGCCGCCTTCGATGACCTTACCCGCCTCGATCAGCTTGAGTGAGGAATTGGAGAACTCGATCGCTTCCTTGGCGTGCGCGAAGCTCGCGGGCGCGGCCGCGAGTTCCAGCCGCCGAAGGTTGAAGGCGATGCCGTAGTGGATGGCGAGACTCTCGGGATCCTGCTTCAGGATGTCGCGGCCCACCTTGATCATTTCGTCCGTGTTCTTCGCCAGAAGGGCCGCATTGAAGGCCTGCAGCTTCGGCCCCATCAGCCAGTTCCTCAGGTAGGCCGCGTACTGACCCTTGGGGAACTTCTCAAGATAGGCCTGCGCCGCTTCCATCGCCTTGTCCTGCATGCTCTGGGCGTTCGCCCCGAACCAGGTCTGATAGAGGACGGTCTCCTCGGCGCTCGCCTCCTGAGCCCGAGCGGAGAGCGTTGCGGCGAGACACACCGCGAGGATGAGGGCGACTCGCCCGACGGACTGAAATGATTTCATCGTGACTCTTGCTCCTGCTGGTGTTGAAACTTGGGTCCCCGCCCGGGAGTTCCGCTCGGGGTGGAAAGCGCGGAGCGCGCATTATCCACAAACCGCGCGTGATCACGCAACGCCGCGGACGGACGACCCTCCCGGCCTACGCCCCGCCCC
>JANMVV010000115.1:0-7853 GCA_031392925.1 Vicinamibacteria bacterium | reverse complement strand
CCGACGCGCGCGGCCAGAAAGACGATGCGCCCGGGAACGAGGGGGGCGAGCGTCGCGTCGCGGTCGTAGGGCGGCGCGACCTTTCCTTGAAGTTCGACCCACTCCGTGATGACGCCTTCCTCGGCGACCGCGGTCTTGATCAGCGTGGGCTCGGGTTTCTCGTCCTCGCTCGCCTTGCCGCAGCCCGCCGAAAGGGCCGTCGAAATCACCAAGAGACCGCGCAGCGCAGCGCGAAACCTCCGGCCGCTACGCGACTGTGTCACGATAAGTTCTCCCCCATCGCATTCAAGAGATCCGCGCGGGCGACGCCCCACGCGAGATACGCCTCCGCCAGTCCCGCTCGAGCCTCGGCCAGCGCCCGTTCCGCATCGAGGACCCGGAAGATGTCGGACCGGCCTTCGCGGTAGGCCACCTGGGCGAGATCGGCCGACTGCTGGGCGGCCGGCAACGCGTCCTTCTCGAGAGCCTCGTACCGCGCGCGCGCGGCCTCCGCGGTCCGCCACGCCTGCTCCACCGCGTCCGCGATCTCGCGCCTCGCCTGATCGCGCAGGGCCAGGGCGCGGTCCCGCTCGCCCCGCGCGATGTCAAGAGCGGGTCCGGCTCCGATGGGCACGCTCAGACTCACCCCGATCGTGCGATCGGATCCGGGCTGGGTGGGATCGTTCAAATCAACGCCTGCTTCGACCGCGATGCCGGGAAATCTGAGTGCGGCGGCGAGCCGTACCGCCGCCTCGGCCGCGACGACGCGCGCCTCGGCCGCCTTGGCGGCAGGGCTGCGGGCGAACGCCGCGGCCGACGCGGCTTCGAGACCCGGCGAGGCCTCGAAGGCGGGCAAGGGCCGCTCCACTCGGATCCGCTCCGAGATTTCGATCCCGAGGAGGCGGCGCAGGACACTCTCCGCGATCCGGTGTTCCTGCTCGGCCTGGTTGACATCCGCGGCTGCGATCGCCGCGTCGGCTCGAGCGCGCGAAGGCTCGAGCAACGCCACCCGGCCTGCGTCGTAGAGCGCCGCAACCGCGTCGGAAATGGCCTTCACCCTGGCCGCCCGATCCGCCGCCGCCTTCGCCATGTCCTCGCGAGCCGCGACGTTGAACCACGCGAGCCGCAGCGCCCGCCGGGCCATCAACCGCACTGCGTCGCGATCAGTTCCGCTGATCGCGGCCTCCGCCTTCGCGACGTCGATCCTCGCGCCGCGACCGGGCCAGGGCAGAGGCACGGAGAGATGGTACGACTCCTTCGCGGTGATCGAGCGAGTCGCGAAAGTGAAGGACATGTTGGGCCATCGGCCCGTCAACTTGACCCCCGCTTCCGCGGCGCGCAGAGCGGCTTGCGCTGCCTTCAGATCGGGCAGCAGGGCAGCCGCTTTCAGCGCCTCGTCCAACGACACCGACCTCGCGAGCACCTCCTCGGCGGAGACCGGGTATCCCAAGGGCAGGACGACCACGACGAGCGCGGCGAGGAAGGAATGGTGCGTGACTCGCGGTCTCGTCGGTCTATTCATTCGCTCTTTTGTGTCTCTCTACTTCTTGGCACCCACGAGCTTACCGTCAGTCCCCACCACCACCTCGCGGTTCTTCTTCCCGGTTTCCTTGATCAAGGCTTCGTACGAGACCACGCCATCGCGGGTTAGCTCCTCGACGGTAGCTACCGACCCTTTGCCGGCTTCGCGAAGGAGTCCGGCACGGACCGCTTCCGGCAAGGCGCTCAGTTCCACGACGACTTCCGCCTCCAGGACGGTTCCCGCGGAGTCAATGACCACATCGCGATTTTTGCCATCCACCGTCATTTCGGCTTCGTACCTCGTCTCGCCCTTGTCGACCTCGACCGACAACCCCCGAAGCTTCCCGCCCCTGAGCTGCTCGTTCACCGTCTTCTGAACCGCCCCGGGCGTGTCCTTGAGCGCGATGGTCTTCTCGCCGGCAGCGGTGAAGCCGACCATGGTCAACGACAGACCCAGGATGGCCACAGGTCCGAGGACGAATTTTGATGACGCAGGTTTATGTATAGACATGAATGATCTCCTTGTTCGATTGGGTTAAAAGGGTTGGTTGCATTCTTCGGAACGAATTGAGTCGCTTCTACGGTGAGCTGGGTCGAGGCGCGGCCACATAGCCGGCGCGCGCGCGCACTTTCAGATCGACGAAGCCTTTCGCCTCCACCCGCAGCTTCCGGTACGAGCCATCGAGTTCCTGCCTGAGCGGGGTATACGCGATGGTGTACTGAGAGCGGATCTGATGGGCGAGGTCAAGTGCGATAGCACTCACTTCGTCGAGGCCCTTAGGAAAGTACGCGATCCCTCCCGTCGCTTCGGTGAGATCGTCCAGATCGTGACGTGCTTTCGCCGCCCGTGCGGGTTGCTCGTCGCTCAAGAGGCCTATGGCGTGGATCGTCACTTCGCTTCGGTCGGCATGTTTTCGAATTCCCTCCGCGGTGACCGTGCTCGCGTTATCCACGCCATCGGTGATCACGAGAAGAGCCCTTCGCTTGTGGCGCGCGCGTTGGTCAAGATACGTCTCACCCGCTTCGATGGCGTCTCTGAGCGCGGTCCCGCCAATCGAGTCCACGCGCGCGATGCCAGCCTCAAGAAGGGCAAGGCTTTGTGTGAAAGGAACGTCGACGCGAACTTTGTCGCCGAAGTTCAAGACGAACACCTCATCTTCCGGGTTCGAGGCGCGGACAAGGGCTAGTGCTGCGGCCTCGACTTTCTCTCTCTTGAGGCGCATGCTGCCGCTGTTGTCGATGGCAATTCCGAGCGAGACCGGGACATCCTCGCGGTTGAACAGCGTCACCGGCTGCCGTTTTCCATCCTCGAAGACGGTAAAGGCTTCGCGCTTCAAGCCGGTCACCATCTCGCCGGCCTTGTTCTTGACCGTGGCCTGAAGGACGACAATCCGGAGTTCGACGGAGAAAAGCGGGATGTTCGGCTTCGTCTGGGCCCACCCTGCATCGACTGGGAGCAGAGCGGTCAGAATCAAGGCGCGCGCACGGTTCACCCGATGGAGTGGAAACACAGTCTCTTTCATTTCGTTGCTTCGCGCCCCGGGGCAAGGCGAACCGCGATCACCGTGCCCTCGGGGAAAGAGATATCCCGACCCTTGCCGAAGACGCTGCCATAGCCGCTTTTGGCCGCGCCGAAGATCCCGATCCCGATGGAAAACGGCCTCGATATCTGAGCGAGGCCGAAGCCCAGAAAGCCAAGACCAACAAAGCCACCGGCGCCGTTGCTCTGAGCGAGGCCCCCACTGACCTCGGGAGGACCGCCGTCCGTGTTGTAGTCCAGCCCTTTGCCGAGGGTGAGACCGAGGGCGAGGCCCGAGAGGGCAGGGGCCACGAAACGCGCTTTTGAATTCGTAAGGCTCACTCCGCCCTCATCGTCCAGTGCAACGCGATCGGCTCCACCCGCCTCCACCGAGTGCAGAGAGGCGCGCAGTGCTTCCTCCGCCTGCGCTGGCGCTTGCACGGTCTCAAAGAGAAAGCGCAGCTGGCCATTACGATGGAATGACCGCGCGGACTTTGAAAACGTGACTTCGCCCTTGAACCGCGAGCCCTCAGGAAGGATGAGGCGGTTGTCCTCGGTCAGAAGCGGCCTGGTCAACACCGCTTCGACCCTACTGCCGCGGAGGGTGCGGGCGGAATGAAGCGGCGTGACCAGGCGCGCGTGGAGAATGCTGTCCGGCGGCGGGCGGGTGCCCTCCGCCGCCCTTTCAACGGGCGTCACTTCCCCGAAATCGACAGGGGAATGCAGCGTCGCGGTGTAGACCGTGAAAGGCGGCAGGTACTGAGGATGAAAGGGCAGGCGGGCGATCAGGCCATACTTCAGTCTCTGCAGTCGGCCCGGCCTTTTCAATTGGTTCGCCTCACCCTTCAGGCGGTTGATCTCTCGGGTCAAGGTGCGCCCGGCCCTCGCGCCCAAGCCGGTCGACGGCTCCGCCAACGGGCCACCCTCCTCTTCAAGGATGGGCTGCTCGGTCGCAGAGGTGATGAGCGTTTCCATCTTCACCTCTGTGCCATCGTCGAACACCAGGGTATCGAACCGCAACACGGTGGCTCGTGGCGGAGAGAAGTCGCCCCCCAGGATGCCTCGAAACCGCGCCGATTTCGAGACGCCGATCAGCGCTTCGATGTGTCCATGAACCTTGGTTCCTTTGGGCACGACGACTCGGTCATACACATAGATCGACTCCGCCATCGTTCCGTCCACGGTCTGGCCCACCGTCTTCACCCTGATCCGCTCCGCGACCGCTACGCGAATGGGTCTTCCGGCCTCGAGGAGCAGCTGAATCCGTCCATCATCGCGAGTGTGGGCGGCTTCTTGGGCGAGGGCGGAAGCCCCTAACGCGCAAAGCAGCAACGCGAGCGCCAGGCGGCTGCTCGCCGACTCGTGAGACATCATCGGTTTCTTCTTGGCCGTGATCACGTTGTCGAATCTAGCGAGGGGGACATGAACGCAGGATGACAAGTCTCGAAATCGACGTCGCCATCCTGATATTCACAAACTCTCCAATCGTCACCGTGTGTTCATTTGCGAATCCGTATGGTCGGCTTGAATCACAACCAAGGGTTTCGCGTCGCGAAAATTCTAGGCTGTGTCCTTCCAAACTCAGGAGAGACTTAACATGATATCCACCATCAATCTCTCAGGCCTCGGCCTGATCGCGCTTCTGGCGGGTGCGTCGCCGTCCGTCGCCCTCGAAGATCAACCATGGATGAAATCCTTCGAGGTCGATCCGAACGAACTGGTGACGATCGGGGAGAGCCCCTACTTCATTCTCAAACCAGGCTTCCGGCTCACCCTGGAAGGAAAGGAAGGGGCCAGCGTCGTCCGGCTGATCATCACCGTGCTCGATGAAACGAAGAAGTTGGGCGGGATCGACACGCGGGTGGTCGAGGAGCGAGAGATGAAGGACGGCGTCCCCATCGAGATCTCCCGCAACTACTTCGCCATCAACTCGCGGACCAAAGACGTCTACTATTTTGGCGAAGAGGTGGACATGTTCAAACACGGCAAACTGACCGGGCACGAGGGGGCCTGGGCTCACGGTTCAAACGGAGCGCACTTCGGTCTCATGATGCCGGGGACGCCGCTCGTCGGTCTCCGTCATTTCCAGGAGTTGGCCCCCGACGTCGCCATGGACCGCGCGGAGATTGTCAGTGTCAGCGAGCGGGTGACGACGAAGGCCGGGGTTTTCGAAGGTTGCCTGAAGACGAAGGAAACCACACCTCTCGAGATGTTCGCCAAGGAATACAAGCTTTATGCGCGCGGGGTCGGGCTGATCCGAGACGGATCCCTGGAGCTGATCTCGTACGGGCTCGCGCCGGAAAAATAGTCGGCTTGAAAATCCTGGTGGTCGAAGACGAGCCTGACGCGGCTCGAATGCTGGCCAAGGGCTTACGAGAGAGAGCCTATGCTGTGGATATCGCCAAGGACGGCGAAGAGGCCTGTTATCAGGCTTCCATCGCCGACTACGACGCCATCGTGCTGGACGTCATGATTCCCCGGCTCGACGGCGTCGCGGTGTGCCAGAGACTCCGGCGCGAGGGGAAGGTCGTTCCCATCCTCATGCTCACCGCCAAGGACGCGATCGAGGCGCGGATCGCCGGCCTCGACAGCGGCGCCGACGACTACATGACCAAGCCGTTCGCCCTCTCGGAGCTTCTCGCCCGCCTGCGAGCCCTGGTCCGTCGAGGGAGCCGGCCCCTTCTGCCCGACCGGCTGGTCATCGACGGCCTGGAGATCGACACGCGCGCGCATCGAGTTCGAAAGGCGGGGAAGGAAATCGCCCTCACCGCGCGCGAGTTCGCACTACTGGAATGTCTGGCCCGGCGGAAGGGCGAGGTGGTCGGGCGGGCGGAGATCGCCGAACATGTCTGGGATGAGAACTACGACGCTTTTTCGAACGTGATCGAGGTTTATGTCCGCCGTCTCCGCCGAAAACTGGACGCGCCCGGGGCCGACTCGATGATTCGCACCCGACGTGGAGAGGGTTATCAACTGGTGGCGTCCAGCCCGGTATTTCCATGACTCTCTCCCTCCGGTCGCGCATCACGTTCTTCTTCACTGCGCTGCTGAGCTTCGTCCTCTTGATCGCCTTCGTCACCGTGTACTTCGGACATCAGCGCTCACGGCTGGCTCAGATAGACGAGGATCTGGTTCGCACCGACGTGATGATTTCGAAACTCATCAATACCGACCTCGACGAAGAGACGGCCCTTAAAACTGCGTCGGTGGAGGCTCTGGAAGACCTCGCACTGCCCGGGCTCTCGGTGACGGTGTTCGACGAGCAGGGGCTCCGGTTGGCCGGCGACCCGGATGTCCCGGCAATTTCCATTCCGCCCCGGCCGCACGCGCTCACCGAGAAAACCGCGCGGGGAGCGGCGCGCCGCTACCGGGCACGTCACGAGCGGGGGGCCTCGGTCTACCAGATCGCGGCCAGCCACTCTCTGGGGACCCTGGAAGGCGAACTGTCGAGTCTGCGTCGCGCCCTGGCCGCGAGTCTGGCCATCTCCCTGTCTCTGGCGGTCGCCCTCGGTTTCTGGTTCTCCGGCGGAGCACTGCGTCCCGTCATCCTGATGGCCCGGCAGGCTCGAGCCATGACCGGCCAGACTCCGGGCGCGCGTCTCGACTCCGCCGGAGGGTCCGACGAGCTCGGAGACCTTGGCCGCTCCTTCAATGGACTTCTGGAACGGATCGAGGCGGCCCTCGCCCAGCAGCGACGGTTCATGGCCGATGCATCGCACGAGCTGCGCACTCCGGTTTCCGTCGCCCGCACCGCAATCGAAGTGACTCAGGCGAAAGCGGGAAGGGCCGAGAACGAATATCAGGAGTGCCTGAGCGTGGTCCGGGAGCAGATGACCCGGCTGAGCCGGATCGTCGAAGACCTCTTCGCGTTGGCGCGGGCGGATGCCGGGGCCCTCCCTCTCGTCATCCACCGGTTCTATTTGGACGAGTTGGTGGCGGCCTGCGTCAAGGATGCGAACCTTCTGGCCGCGGCAAAGGGGACGACGGTGGAGTGGACCGGGGCTGAAGACCTGGAAATCTCGGGCGATGAACGGCTCCTGGGCCAGATGATCTCGAACCTCCTCGACAACGCGGTCCGCCACGGTCCGCGCCAGGCTCTGGTAACCATCGATCTGGCCAAACGGGACGGGCGATGTGAAATCTCCGTGAGCGATTCGAACGAAAGTATCGCGGAAGCCGAACACGAAAAGATTTTCGAACGCTTCGTGCGCCTGGACCCCGCGCGATCCGGAGCAGGGGCGGGACTTGGCCTCTCAATTGCCCGAGCCATCGCGGTGGCTCATGGAGGGACACTGCGTCTATCACCCGGCGGCACCCGGGGGAACACCTTCTTCGTCGTCCTGCCGATTTCTTGAGGACGCGCTGGGATACGACCACGCGGCCTCGGGGGCGGGCCTAGAAGCGAGGGCGGGTGATTTCCGCGGTGGTGTCGTTGGTGTCGTCGTCCGTTCTGCCGAGCCTTTCCCCCAGGAGCTTTCCGAAGATGATCGCGGGTCCAAGAACCATGCCCCCACAGAAGGAGTTACCGCAGGTGGCGCCCGCACCCAGGATCTCGCCGGCCGCGTAGAGGCCCTCGATGATGGAACCGTCCTCGCGACGCACGCGCAGGGAGGCGTCCACATCAACCCCGGAGAACGTGATCAGGGAAATGCCGTGATTGCGTATGGCGTAAAACGGGGGCTTCTCGATGAGTGCGGGCAGGAACTTGCGGCCGAAGTCGGGGTCGATGCGGTCGCGTACGAAGCCGTTGTAGCGCGCGACGGTGACCCGCAAGCCCTCTTCATCGATGCCGGCCACGCACGCCAGTTCAGGGATGGTCGGAGCCACGTGGACG
>JANMVV010000006.1:0-3384 GCA_031392925.1 Vicinamibacteria bacterium | reverse complement strand
GCATAGGTGAAGAAGCCGGTGCCGCTTGTTTCCGGCACCGGGAAACTGTCGGGGTTGAGGAGGCTCACGCGCCAGTAACCGTCCGGCCTCTGGAGCGGCGCCACCCGTTGAGCCATTTCCTTGAACAGCGCTTCGAACCGGGGTCGGGCCGAATAGTCCCGAGGCAGGTACTGCAACACTCTCGCGAGGCCGGCGAGGACCCAGCCGTTGCCGCGGCTCCAGAAGACCTTCGCGCCGTTTTTCTCTCGCTGATCGAAGTAGCGGCTGTCGCGGTAGTAGAGATGCTCCGCTTTGTCGTAGAGATAGTCGGTGGTCTTCCACCACAGCCGGCTCATCAGGTCGGCGTATTTGGGGTTGCCGGTGGTCCGCGTGGCCAGGGCGAGTGCCGGCGGCGACATGAACAGGGCGTCGCACCAGATCCACTCGCGGTTGGTCTTCTGCTGGTCGAAGTCGAGAGGCTCGTCGAAAGGCATGCCCGTCATCTCGTCGAAGAGGGCGAGGGCCTTCGCCACCATGCGCGGGTCCTTTTCGCGCTCATGGAGGAGGAAGTAGCTCTGGGTGATCGCGTGGTCGTCGGCGTGGAACCTCGAAGGCCCGTGATTCCATTCGTTGGCTTCGCCCATGGCGCGAATGGCGTCCAGGTACTTCCCCGGTTTCGGAGACAGCGGAGCGAGGGCGTGAAGGCCCGCCCAGAACGGGGCTTGATGCCATTCCCACAACTTGTGCGCGGACGGGTTCGCGAGCTGCCAGTCCGCCACGGAAATCATGGAGGCCACGATGGAGGCGGGCGCGGGCTGAATCGCGGCCGGCCGCGCGGTTTTAGGGGAGGCCTTTCGGGGCGGGGCGTCGGCCGAACGGCAGGCGGCGAGAGAGAGAGCCAGTCCAAAAAAGAAGAGACGCTGCATGGCCGCTATCTTAGCCATGCCTTCAACTTCCGTGGAGATTGGTATCATTCATATTCCGCATCGAAAGCGTGCGCCCGTAGCTCAATGGATAGAGCGTTGCCCTCCGAAGGCAAAGGCTACTGGTTCGAGCCCAGTCGGGCGCACCACCGCGACCTCGCTTCGGTCGCGGCTCGACCGAGGGCTAGACTGGCGATGCTCCAGGAGCTCCCTATGAAATCTGCCCTTATTCGTCTTTCTGTTCTCACCGTCTTGGCTGTTTCCGCTTCGTCTGCCTCGGCCGAGGGTCTCAAGCACCCTTTCTGCGCGACCTATCCAGGCAGCGACCTCGTTCCCCTCGTGAACTCCCGCGAGAAGCTCGCTCGGGGAGGCGTGCGAGCGGCGAGCTCGAACACGCGGGCGGCCGGCGCCAGCCGTAGCGGCGACGTGGCCGTGCTGGTGGACCAGGGCGACCTGGTCTTCGTCGCCAATTCCATGGATCTCCAGGGCAAGGGCCTCGAGTTCCGGCCCGGCTACACCGTCTCCCGGGTGGATCGGCCCCTAGGCCCCGACGGCGTTGCGATCACGCTCGGCGATGATGAGTCCCGCGAAGTCCCGCTGCCCTTCGCCTTCCCCTTCTTCGGCAAGACCTACGACAAGGCGTTCGTGAACTCGGACGGCAATCTCACCTTCGAGGCCAAGGACGACGCGTCCACCTCGCGGACGCTCGCCCGCCTCGTCTCCGGCCCGCCTCGCGTGGCCCCTCTTTTGGCCGATCTGGATCCGGGTTCAGGCGGACGGATCAGCACCAACTCGAGCGCTTCCGCCTTCACGGTCAAGTGGACGGAGGTGCCCCAGTTCGACATTCCCGACAAGAACACCTTCGAGCTGACCCTCTTTCCCGACGGCCGAATTTCGTTCGCCTACGACGGCACGAACCTGACCTTCGCGATCAAGGAGGGGGCGGCCGGAATCTCTGCCGGAGGGGGAGTGGAGGGGATGCAGACCACGGATCTCTCGACCGCCGCGGGGGTGGCCTTCTCCCGATCGATCGGCGAATCGTTCCGCTCCGAGGCCGACATCGACCTCACCGCGGTCGCGCGCGCGTTCTACTCGGCGTTTGGCGACGACTATCAGCAGCTCATCGTCTACACCAACCGCAACTACATTCCGAGATCCCAGGGAGCGTTCGCGTACGAGACCACGATCCGAAACAACATCGCGGGGATCGGCACGGGCGCGGTCGACGACGGCGCGGCCTACGGGTCGCGTTCGGGACTCGAGAGCATGGTGCTGATGGATTCCGTCACCAAGTACTCCGCGAATCCCTCGGATCGCGTGCTCCGCGAGGAGACGACCCTTTCCGTGCTCGCTCACGAGGTGGGCCACCGCTGGCTCGCCACCGCCAGATACAAGGACGAAGGCGTCATCAGCGAGGAGCTCCTCGGCCGGCAGAAAGCGCACTGGAGCTTTTACATGAACTCGTCGGGGTCGCATGACGAGGGCAATCAGATCGACGATCTGGGCGGCGGGTTGTTCAAGACCGGTCCGGCGTCCCAGAGGTACGGCCCCCTCGATCAGTATCTGATGGGCCTGCGGACGAGCGCCGAGGTCCCGCCTTTCTTCGTGATCCGGAACGCGGTCGTCGATGGGGCGCAAAGCGCGGAGCGGGCGCCTCAATCCAACGTGGACCTCAAAGGAACGAAGAAGGACGTCACCGTCGCCGACGTGATCGCGGCCATGGGTCCGCGGTCACCGGCCCCGGCCCCGAACCCGCCGGCCTGGCGGGTGGCCTTCCTCTACGTGACCCCGGGGGACCTCGGCGATGCGGCGGGCATCGCTCTCGTCGATCGCATCCGGTCGCAGTTCGAGGCCTACTTCCCGCTTTCGACCGAGGGGCGTCTCTCGATTGAAACGCGCTTGAAGTAACGAGACTCTTGGCGAGGCGGTCCGCCGATCCGCCGGTTCGCCGCTACCTCCCCGTCGATCTGGACGGAACTCTCTTTGTCCTGGGGAAGGGTGGGGTTGGCAAGAGCGTGATTTCGGAGGGACTCGCGGCCCTGGCGTCGGAGGCGGGTCATCGGACCCTTCTCGTCCGCATCGGCGAGTCCGCGCACGAAGCGGCCCCCGAAGCACTCGCGCCCGCACCGACCCGGCACGGCTTCGACGCGGTGGATCTCGATGCCCGCGTGGCCATGGACGATTACGTGCGTCACGTGGTCCGCCTCCGGCCGCTGGTCGAGCGGATCATCCGGAGCGAGATCTACGTGAAGTTCTTCGCCGCCGCTCCCGGCCTGCCGGAACTCGTCCTGCTTGGCCGGATCAAGGAGTACTCGACCGAGGCCGATCGATCCGGCGAGCCGAGGTGGAGGACCATCATCGTCGACTGCCCCTCGTCCGGCCACGGTCTGCTCATGCTCGAAACCCCGTTCGCCGCTTACCGGGCCGCCCTGGTCGGCCCGTTCGCCCGGCTGGCGGAGCGGATCATGACCTGGCTCAAGAC
>JANMVV010000097.1:0-2233 GCA_031392925.1 Vicinamibacteria bacterium | reverse complement strand
CGCGTCCACCGCGCCCTTGCTTCCATTCTTGACCGCGACGCGAAGCTCGCGCTTCACCGCCACCGCGGACCTGGGCGCGACCACGATCTCGGGAGTGAGATGCACCGAGAGCACCGGAACGATGTTCACTTCCTTCTGCTTCTCTCCGCCCACCCATGGCCCCTCGTACCGATACTGCGCGGCCTGCATCCGGCCGAACGTGGTTCCGGCGCTACTGAAGCTGAAGCGGGCCTGAACGTCCGCCGGGCTCCAGGGCAGTGTCTGGTCCTTCGGAATCTCGATGTCGTACCGATCGACCTTGTAGTTGCGCTTCCAGTAGGGCTGCGTGTAGCGCGCGGCGGCTCCGGTGGTCACCGCGAACGTTCCCTGCGCCTTCTGACCCGGAGCGAGGTCGCCGGTCTTGTCGAGCTTCCCCGTGACTGTCCAGCCCCTCGGAACCGCGAGGGAGACTTCCTCGATGCGTACCGGCTCGTCGCCCTGATTCACCACGAGCGCCCGCACGTCGAAGGCCTGACCGCGCACCACGTTGTCGTCGTTCGCCACCGCCTGGAAGACGACACCGTGGGCGAGGATCAGCGCCTGCTCGAACTCGGTGACCTTCCGCTCGAGACGGTTCAGGAGGTTGGCCTTGGCAAGAGCAGAGAGGCTGCTGCCCTTCACCTGCGCGATCAGCGCGCGCGTCGCGCCCATGCCTTTGCGCAGAGCGGGCACGACCCTGCTGAGCGACCTGGGATCGTAGGCCGCGACCGCTTCGGCTGCCGCGTCCTGAATGCCCGCGAGTCCTGCGGCAAGGAACGGGGCCTTGTCCTCTTCACCCTTGGCGAAGCGGGAGAGCGCCTTCACCGAGATGTCCTCGGGCAGGATCGAGGCGCCGCCGCCCGCGATCTTCGGCTCGGAGTCCACGATGTAGTACGTGGCGCGGCCGTCGCCGGGATCGCTCTTGAGCTGACCGCCGCCCTGGCACTTGTGATACGAGCGGCCGATGGATCCGAACTCGGCGTAGCTCATGCCCAGCAGCGGATCGAAGCCATTGGTCGCCACCGTGGTCACTTCGCCTTCGAGCTTCTCGAGGCCGCCGCCCACGCCGCCCTGGTAGTCGCGAAGCGCCTGCCAGGGAAGAAGTCCTTCCTTGATCTGCTCGGGAAAACGCGCAGGGTCCGCGGCGACACGGAACGCCTCCCTGGCGAGCCGCGCCGTGGTCTGATGATGCTGACCGCCGCCCGGGGCTTCGAGAGAGAGAGTGAGGACCACGTCGGGGCGGAAGCTGCGGAACACGCGCACCACGTCGTCGAGGATTTCCTCCTTGCCCCACTTCTGAAGGGTCTCTTCCACGCTGAAGGAATAGCCGAACTCGTAGGCCTTCGTGAAGTACTGCTCCGCCGCGTCGTAGCGGTGAACTCCCGCGAGTTCTTCGGTGCGCAGGATGCCGATAGCCTGGAAAAGTTCGGGGCCGATTTCGTTCTGGCCGCCGTCGCCGCGGGTTACGGTGAGCAGGCCCGAGCGCACGCCGAGGCCTCGGGAGAGAAGGCTGAGGACACCGTTGTTCTCGTCATCGGGATGCGCGGTGACGTAGAGAACGTTGAAGGAGACAGGCAGCCGCCGCAGGGCGAGCCCCAGGCCGGTGGCTCCCTGATCCTGGGGGATCGGCGCGAGCTGCGCTTCCAACCGCGAGCCGGCGAAAAGAACGAAGACACCTATGAGGGCGACGAAACCCGAGCGACGGCGACGCGACATGCGTTTTACTCCTGCTGAAGACAAGGAAGAATGACCACCGCCGCCACGGCAGTCGGGAAGGGCTCGTCGAAAGTGCGGGATCCGTTCTACCGGATCCGGATCTTCAACTGCAGCCGGATCGGGACCAGAATCTCCCGGCCTCCACTCGTGAGCGAGATCTCCACGGGCACGCTCACGTGCACGGGATCGGCCTTGAGCGCGCCGGCGGGAATGTCCACGGTGGCCTGCACGTTGACGGGATCGGAGGTGAAGCTCGAAGAGCCCCCCGGCGCTCCCAGCTCCATCATCGAATCGAGGGGAGATCCGGCGGGCCGCGACGCCGCCGCAGAGGGTGGATCGAGCGCGGAACCAAAAGGATCATCGAGGGCCGCGGGCTGGTTTTGCGCGGGCGGACCTCCGAAAGGCGAGTCGAGAGCCGAACCGAATGGGTCGCCGGGACCTGAGGAAGAAGGCCCTGCCGGTCCAAGAACCAGCTCGAGCTCGCCGGTGGCGCCGGAGG
>JANMVV010000096.1:0-1551 GCA_031392925.1 Vicinamibacteria bacterium | reverse complement strand
GCGCCTTCGAGGCGTCGCCGCTTCCCCCTGGAGACATCAATTGACGACAACCGACCTCGACCAGCTGTCCATCAACACGATCCGCACGTTGTCGATGGACGCGGTCCAGCAGGCGAACTCGGGCCATCCGGGCACGCCGATGGCCATGGCGCCGGTCGCGTACACGCTCTGGCAGAAGCATCTACGCTACGACCCCAACGATCCGGTCTGGCCCGATCGCGACCGGTTCGTGCTCTCCATCGGACACGCCTCGATGCTGCTCTATTCCCTGCTCCACCTCGCGGGGGTCAAGGCGGTCAATGAGAAGTACGAGGCGCTCGCGGACCTCGCGGTCCCCCTCGACGACATCAAGCGCTTCCGCCAACTCGGCAGCCGCTGCCCGGGGCACCCGGAGTACCGATGGACCTCCGGAGTCGAGACCACCACCGGCCCTCTCGGCCAGGGCTACGCCACGAGCGTCGGCATGGCCATTGCCGAGAAATGGCAGGCGTCGCGTTACAACCAGCCGGGCTTCGACCTCTTCACCCACCGCATCTACTCGCTCGGCGGCGACGGCTGCATGATGGAGGGCCTCTCACACGAAGCGGCTTCGCTCGCCGGCCACCTCAAGCTCGACAACCTCTGCTGGATCTACGACAACAACGGGATCACCATCGAGGGACACACCTCGCTGGCCTTCAGCGAAGACGTGGCCATGCGCTTCGCCGGCTATGGCTGGAACGTCGCCCGCGTGAACGACGCCAACGATCTCGCCCTTCTCGACCGCGCGTACCAGACCGCCCGGGAGACCAAGGGGCGCCCCACTCTCATCATCGTCGACAGCCACATCGGCTATGGCGCGCCGAACAAACAGGACTCTCATTCCGCCCACGGGGAGCCGCTCGGCGCCGAAGAGATCAAGCTCGCCAAGCGGTTCTACGGCTGGCCCGAAGACGCCCAGTTCCTGGTGCCCGACGGCGTCGCCCTTCACTTCACGAACACCATGGGCGCGCGCGGCGCCAGGTTGCGCGCTGAGTGGATGGAGAAACTCGGGCGTTACCGCGCCGCCCACCCGGATCTCGCGAGCGAACTCGACCTCATGCAGCGGCGGCAGTTGCCCGAAGGGTGGGACACGACCCTGCCCTCCTTCCCCGCCGATGCGAAGGGCCTCGCCGGACGCGACGCGTCGCAGAAGGCCCTGAACGCCCTCGCCCAGAAAGTTCCCTGGCTGATGGGAGGGGCCGCCGACCTGGCGCCTTCGACGAAAACCCGTCTCACCTTCGAGGGTGCTGGAGATTTCTCCGCTTCCAACTACGGCGGCCGAAACTTCCACTTCGGCATTCGCGAGCACGCCATGGGCGCGGTGATCAACGGGATGTCGCTCTCCCGGGTCCGCCCCTACGGATCCGGCTTCCTCATCTTCAGCGACTACGGCAAGGCGCCCATCCGGCTCGCCGCGATCATGGAGATTCCCGTCATCTATGTGTTCACCCACGACTCCATTGGGGTGGGTGAGGATGGCCCGACTCATCAGCCGATCGAACAGATCGCCTCCCTGCGCGCGATTCCCGG